>JARGGF010000179.1 GCA_029210905.1 Bacteroidales bacterium
ACAATAGAATAGAAGGAGTAAAAACTAAAATGGGTGTTGATTTTTTTGCCCCAACTGTAGTACTTACTAATGGAACATTCTTAAATGGTCTTATTCATATTGGTGGTACTCAATTGAGCGGTGGACGCATGGCTGAAGCTTCTTCAACAGGACTTACCGAAAGATTGATTTTAAAAGGATTCAGAACCGGCAGAATGAAGACCGGAACTCCACCCAGATTAGATGGAAGGACTATCGATTTTAGTTTTCTCGAAGAGCAAAAAGGGGATGAAATTGAAGGAGGCTTTTCTTTTCTTGAACAGAAGAAATTAGAAAAACAACGTAGTTGTTTTATTACTTATACCAATACTTCAGTTCATGATGAATTAAGGAAAGGGTTCAAATTTTCACCTTTATTTAATGGCACCATTGAAGGCGTTGGACCCAGATATTGTCCCAGTATTGAAGATAAAATTGTTACATTTTCTGATAAGGATCATCACCAATTGTTCCTTGAACCAGAAGGAACCGATACGGAGGAATATTATATTAATGGTTTTTCCACTTCATTACCTTTAGAAACTCAATTAGATGCATTGCACTTAATCAAAGGATTGGAACGTGTTAGAATTTTTCGACCCGGATACGCCATAGAATATGATTATTTTGATCCTACCCAGCTTAAGCATACTTTAGAAACAAAACTTATAGAGGGATTGTTTTTTGCCGGGCAAATTAATGGTACTACCGGATACGAAGAAGCGGCTGCTCAGGGTTTGATGGCAGGTATTAATGCGCATCAGAAGGTGCATAAAGCTAAAGAATTTACGCTTTCAAGGGATTTGGCTTACATAGGGGTATTAGTTGACGATCTTGTAACAAAAGGCGTTGACGAGCCTTACAGGATGTTTACATCAAGGGCAGAGTTCAGAATACTTCTCAGACAGGACAATGCGGATGAAAGATTAACTAAATTAGGTTATGAATTGGGATTAGTTAAAGAAGAAAGATGGAATTCTTTTCTAAAAAAGGCTAAGGAAATAGAAATTCTTACACAATTTTGCGATGAAAAAAAGGTGAAAGCAGTAGAAATTAACGATTATTTAATTTCGCAAAATACCAGCGAGCTTAAACATTCTGTTAAAATTAGCAACCTGGTTTTACGGCCTCAAATTAATTTAATTGATTTATCAAATTACTACCAACCATTAAAAGAAGTTGTTAATGGTATTGACTTACAAAAAAATGAAGTTTGCCAATCAGTAGAAATTAAGATAAAATATAATGGCTATATTGAAAGGGAAAAAATAATAGCAGATAAAATCAAAAGATTAGAAAATATAAAAATTCATAATGATTTTGAGTACGAAAGAATAAGTTCTTTGAGCACAGAAGCGCGCCAAAAGTTGGAACGAATTAAACCGGAAACCATAGGTCAGGCATCTCGTATACCCGGAGTTTCCCCATCTGATATTAATGTATTATTAGTATTTCTAGGGAGATAAAATTGTTCCACGTGGAACAATTGGTATACAAATTTTAAAGGGAAATCGTAATGTTCCACGTGGAACATTACGATTTTTTGTAGTGTTTATGCGTGTTTTGGTGTTTTGGCAGCTAGAAGGCATATGTGGGCAGGCATCAAAAAAAAGGTATAATTATCAAATTAAGAGATATGAAGATAAAAGGGAATTATGTTGATGTTATAAAACGCGAGATTTTTAAGGCGGAAATAGAGATTCGGAACCAGAGGATTTTAAGCGTGCAGACAATCCAAAATTGTCCGGATGTTTATATTTTACCTGGTATTGTTGATGCACATGTGCACATAGAAAGCTCCATGCTGACTCCACAGGAATTTGCCAGAATAGCAGTGAAACATGGTACGGTTGCAAGCGTTTCGGATCCTCATGAAATTGCTAATGTTATGGGTGTTGCTGGGGTAGATTTTATGATAAAAGATGCTTCGAAAACTCCTTTTAAGTTTCACTTTGGAGCGCCTTCTTGTGTACCGGCTACTTCGTTTGAAACTGCAGGGTATACACTTTCAAGCAAAGAAGTAGAAGAGTTGCTAAAAAGGGATGAAATAAAATATTTGTCGGAGATGATGAATTTCCCTGGTGTTATCTATAATGACGAAGAGGTACATAAAAAGCTGGTTGCAGCCCGTTTACTTAATAAACCAATTGATGGGCATGCACCGGGTTTAAAAGGAGATGATTTGGTAAAGTATTCAAATGGAGGGATTACAACCGACCATGAAAGTACTTCGGCACAAGAAGCCATTGATAAAATTAAATTGGGTATTAAATTGCAAATAAGAGAGGGGAGCGCAGCTAAGAATTTTGATTCACTGATTGAGGTTATCGCTCAATACCCTGATGATGTAATGTTGTGTACCGACGATTGCCACCCTGATGATTTAATTGAAAGACATATTATACATCAAATAAAAAGGGCTGTTTTAAAAGGATATGATTTTTTTGATGTTCTCAGAGCTGCTACTTTTAATCCCATAAAGCACTATAATTTAGAGGTTGGTATGTTACAAACTGGTGATTTTGCCGATTTTATTGTTGTAGACAATCTGAAAGATTTTAATGTTTTACAAACCTGTATTAATGGTGAATTGGTATTTGATAAAGGTATTTCTTTGCTAAAGACAAGGGCTATAGCTCCAATAAATAATTTCTCTTGTGCACCTGTTAGTGCTGAGGATATCATGGTTAAAGACCAGAAAAAGGACATTAAGGTGATATTGGCGTTTGATGGAGACTTGTATACTGGTATTGAGTTTGCATCACCATTGGTTGAAAATGGGTGCATCATATCTGATGTTACTAAAGATGTGTTAAAAATAGTCTTAGTTAACAGGTATACACCATCCAAACCAGTTGTTGCATTCATTAAAAATTTCAATTTAAAAAAGGGTGCAATTGCGGGCAGTGTGGCTCATGATAGTCATAATATTATTGCTGTGGGCGTTTCTGATGAAGATATTGTAGTAGCTATTAATTCTGTTATTGAATCAAAAGGTGGAATAGTAGCAGTAAATGGTGATGATGTTTCAAAGCTTGAACTCCCTATCGCTGGTTTAATGACCAATGAGGACGGTTATCAGGTTGCTGAAAAATACAAATTCATTAATCAAAAACCCAAAGATTGGGGTAGTACACTTCGTGCACCTTTTATGACCTTGTCTTTTATGGCCTTGCTGGTTATTCCTGAATTAAAGATTGGGGATAAAGGATTGTTTGATGGTAAAAAGTTTGAGTTAACAAACTTATTTTCTGAATAAGATGAAGTTGAAGATTGTTGTTTCTAATTCAATTTTGTTTGTCTTAACTGTTTTTATTTTGTTTATGTCTTATTCAGGTTTTGGGCAAACTATTTTAACTCATCGCGTTAGTTTTCAGAACCTAGTTATTTAATTGTTTTATGAATAAGTATGATGCAATTGCGTTTAGTTAAGAGTTGTGCTTTTAAAAGCTGGTCATTAGTTACTTGTCAAATTATTATAATGAACTTACCAAAACGACATTGTATTATGATGCTTTTAATTTTATATTTATCTTAATATATCAATGTCGTATAGTTAAGGATACTTTTTAATGTATTGGAATTTATCTGTTCGCACTCACCCCCCTTGGTTTCGCTTTGCGAAACCTTTCCCCCCTCTCTTTTTCAAAGAGAGGGGGGAGGCTGGCGCAGCCAGACGGGGGTGAGTTTAGAATAATCGATTAAATTAAGGAACATCAGGTTTTTCTTAACCAATTTTTAATAAACAAAATAATGCTCAATCAGTCAATACATCAGTTTTTCCCTTTTAAGAAACTATTAAAGCTTTTGCTATCTCTTGTAATATTAGTGCAGCTTATAGTAATTACTTACAATCATTTAAGTGGTTATTACACATTAAGTGGAATTCCTCACTTTTTTATCCGTTTATCAAGGGGTACTTTGTTAAGTTTAATAGGAGCATTCCTTATTGCTTATCCTGATCTTTATTTAATCAGATATCTTAATAAAAGAGCAGCATGGAATAAAAAATTAATACAGCGGATAATTATACAATTTAGCTTCACGGTGCTTTTAGCTTTTATAATAGCAATATTAATTACCCTATTTGCAAACTGGATAAGCGCCTATACTGAAGATCTGGATTCAGTATTAATTTCTAATGCACTTATTTATGCAGTAGTTAATATCATATTAATGATTTTGTTGGAAGCCTGGTTATTTTTTATGGAGAATGCCCAGTCTAAAGAAAAAGCCCAGAATCTTGAAAAAGAGCTTTCGCAAATTAAGTACGAAGTACTTAAAAATCAGATAAATCCGCACTTTATGTTTAACAGCCTCAATGTTCTGTCGGGGCTGATTGAAAAAGATACAGGTAAAGCACAGCAATTTGTAGATGAATTTGCAACCATATACAGGTATGTGCTCGAAACCATTGAAAAACCGATAGTAAGTTTGAACGAAGAACTCGGATTTGTGCGTTCTTATTTTTTCCTGCAGCGTATGCGTTACGGAGAAAGCCTGATACTTAATACTAATATTCCAGCAGAATTATTATCATTGTATTTGCCGCCACTTTCGCTGCAAGTGGTATTGGAAAACGCCATTAAGCATAATATTGTAAATCAGCAACAACCCCTGACCATTGAAATATATAATGACAATAGCTGGCTTATGGTGCGAAATAACCTGCAAAAAAAAATCTCTCAAAAAAGTTCAACCGGATTGGGTCAGAAAAATATTATGAAACGATATGCAATGATGAGTAAAGAAATTCCTAAATTTATTGTTGAAACAAATCACTATAGTGTAAAATTACCTTTAATTGATATTGAAAATGAGGATCTTAATTATTGAAGATGAAGAACTTGCCGCTGAAAGGCTGGAAAAACAGTTACTGGAAATCAATCCTGATTATGAAGTTGTTGCCAAAATTGGCTCAGTTAAAGAATCCGTAAAATGGTTTATGAGCAACAGTGCAGACCTGATATTTTTAGATATACAGCTCTCAGATGGCATTAGTTTTAGCATATTTGAACAAATATCAGTAATAACGCCTATAATTTTTACCACTGCCTATGATCAATATTCGATAAAAGCTTTTCAGCTAAATAGTATAGCTTACCTGCTAAAACCCATAAAAAAGGCAGAATTGACAGAAAGCCTGAGAAAATTTAATACCTTAAAATCAGCTTTTAACATTGATTTTGAGCACTTGCTTGCAGAAATAAATGGCCAAACGCCACAGTATAAGAAACGTTTTCTTATTCAATTAGGAGATAAAATACAAAAAGTAGAAACCTCCCAGGCCGCCTTTTTTTATGCCTTAGAAAAATCTGTTTTTTTAAAAACCTTTGATAACAGCTCCTTCCCTTTAGATTTTTCATTAGATAAACTGGAGCAATTATTAAACCCTGATGAATTTTTTCGGATTAACAGAAAATACATTGTTAACATTGAGTCCATCTCGAAGATGCACGCCTGGTCAAGGGGCAGGATAAAACTTACGCTATCTCCAGAGGCTGATGATGAAGCAGATACCATTGTAAGCATCATAAGATCTGGCGATTTTAAAAAATGGTTGAGTAAATAACTTAATGTCAGAATATTTTTAAAATATCTGGTATTCTGACCATTACAATAAAGCACACTGCCGAATTTTGCATAAAGAACTTCCTAATATGCATAATAATGCAAATTTTTCTATATTAGTATCCTATGAATAAATTAAAAAAGTAATTCTAAATCATGCAGCACCCAAAATTCGAAGTTAAAAAAGGAAGCGATGAAAAATTATACTTTAACCTTACCGCAAAAAATGGACAGGTTATCTTATCCAGCCAGGGATATAAATCAAAACATGGTTGCGAAAAAGCCATAGAGTCAGTTAGAAAGAATGCACAAATGGATAAGCGCTTCGAACGTAAAATTTCGAAAGACAGACAGCTGTATTTCGTTTTAAAAGCCAGAAATGGAGAGGTTATTGGCAAAAGTGAAATGTATTCGGTGAAAGCTGCCATGGAGCAGGGAGTAATTTCTGTTAAAGAAAACGCACAAATTGCTGTAGCTGAATTTATTGCTTAATCGAAAAATAATAAAACCTATAAAAACCGGATTAAATTTCATTATATTTATATAGTGAAGTACTTTATTTACCGCGTTTCGGAAATCACTTACTGAACTATTAATACCACAACAATCTGTGCGATATTAAATGCCCCCCTTTTTCTAAATTCATAAACCAAAACTATTGCTGTTCAGAACATCTTGGAATATTATAAGACTTGATCAGTCAATAATCAAAAATTACATTTCCATTTGTCATAAGAAATTTTTATCTTACTAAAGGATAGAACCCAAAAACCAAAAAAGGAAAGTAAGACAAAAACGTTTATAAAAGTACTTCCAAAATACCTGTTCTAAAAATATTTTGTAAAATGAAAAGCGAATTGTTCAAGTATAAAATCCTCTTCAGTACCATTCTGATTATATTTGCAGCAATACTTATTTTCCTGTTTCATTATACAGCACAAAGTGGAAACACGGAAATAGAAAAACTTGTACTTGAACAAGCCCGAACAAGCTTTAATAAAGATTTATTGTATAGAAAATGGGCATCTATGCAAGGTGGTGTTTATGTTCCAATAACTGATTCTGTAAAACCCAATCCATATCTTGAGGTTGAAGATCGAGAAATTACATCAACAAAAGGAAAGGAATATACACTTATTAATCCTGCATATATGACCCGACAGGTACATGCAATTGGTAATAAGTATTACAAAATAAAAGGGCATATTACCAGCTTAGATCCTATAAATCCAGTGAATGCGCCGGATAAATGGGAACAACAAGCACTTAATAAATTTAAAGAAGGATTCTCTGAATTTTATTCAAAAGAAACTATAGGAGATGAGCAATATCTTCGCTATATGGGTGCAATGAAGGTAGAAAATTCATGTCTGCATTGCCACGAAAAGCAGGGATACAAACTAGGAGATGTGCGTGGAGGAATAAGTGTATCGGTACCCTTTAAAAATTTTGAAGCAATCAGAGATGCAGACAAATACAGCCATCTTATAATATTTATTGGAATTTTCATTTTTTTTATTCTTTGTTTATATACTACATACCATATATTAATTCATGAAGTAAAATACAGGCTAAAGAATCAGCAGCAGAAATTAGAAAACGCAGAGCGTCACAAAAAAATAATCAGATCAGCAATAAATGGGTTCATTATAACTGATTTTGATGGTAAAATACTTGAAGTAAATCCATCATACTCCAAAATGATTGGTTATACAGAAAAGGAATTGATAGGAATGAACCTGTCCCAAATAGAAAAATCTGAAAATAATTTTAACTTTCATGAAACCACTAAAAAAAATATCCGTAAAGAAGCATTCCGGTATGAAAGTATACATGAAAAAAAGGAAGGTTCTCACATTTACGTAGAATTAAGCGAAAGTATTCAGCCAAATGACGGAGGACAATTCACCTACTTTGTTGAAGATATTACAGAAAGAAAAAAATCCAGATTAAATTTAATTGATGCTATCAAAAAGGCTGAAGAGAATGAAAACAGATTTAAATCTTACGTTGAACACTCACCATTAGCGATTTATACCACAAACCCAAAAGGAGAATGCATTTATGCCAACGAAAAATGGCTTAAAATAACAGGATTATCCTTATTGGAAGTAACTGGCA
>JARGGF010000017.1:0-5497 GCA_029210905.1 Bacteroidales bacterium
GCAATTTTGGCTTTATTTCATCAAGTATTAAATCAAACTCATACTTGCTCAAATTCAGCTCATTACGCCTTCGGCAAACATCACACTGCCCACATCGGGTAGCATTATGTTCATCAAAATAGGTCAAGAGAATCTGGCTTCTGCATTTATTGCATGTTGATGCATACTCAATTACAGCATTTATTTTTTTATAGTAATTTTCTTTTCTGTTTTCATAATTTTCTTTCGAAATTCTCAGGTTTTTTTCTTCAAGGCGTTCTTCCGTATAGATAATAAATGGTAACTTTCGTTGTGGAATGTACTTTATAATTTTCGCCTGATCCAGTTTAATTAGGTAATCCAAAATTATTTCAATTTTGCTATTGGCTTTTTTTGCAAGAAACTCCTCATCTATACTCGTAAAGGTACTAAATAATCCCGTATAGGTTCTTAAAATAAGTTTTACAAAAGGATCAAATCTTTTATTTGCGACCTGAAATTTATACAAATCTTGCTGAGAAGCTATAAACATAACTTTTGAATGGCTAAAAAACTCTTCGGCCAATTCAAGGTAACCATCATTCTCAAGCAATTTTAAGGCACTGTATGTCTGCAAAACCGGCAGACTAAATTTGGATACAAAATCAGAAATTTTAAAGTCAAGCATCCTGCCTTTGCCTGCGCCTACTGGTAGCTGATAATAATTGCCCAGTGCAATATATACGCGCTTAATAAATTCTTTCTCCGGAAAATTAGTTGATGCGCGCTTTTCTATTTTTAATTTGTCAGAGTCGTTATATAGTAATACTGCAAATGCTGCCTTTTCATCGCGTCCTGCCCTACCCGCCTCCTGATAATATGCTTCCAAGGAATCAGGCAAATCCATGTGAACTACAAAACGCACATCCGCCTTGTCTATGCCCATTCCAAAAGCATTGGTGGCTACTATTACCTTTGTTCTGGCACTTTTCCAGTTTTGTTGTTTAACGTCCTTTATTTTATTTTCCAACCCGGCGTGATAATAATCGGCTTTTATCCCATTTTGCTGCAGAAAAACAGCAATTTCTTTCGTTTTCTTTCGGTTTCTTACGTATACAATTCCTGAACCTTTTATTTTAGATACAATTCGAAGCAGATAACGAAACTTATCTTCTGTATTTCGGACCAGATAAACTAAGTTTTTTCGCTCAAAACTTTTTCTGAATACATTATTTTCCTTGAATAATAATTGCTTTTGAATATCATCAACTACATTTTGTGTTGCAGTGGCTGTTAAAGCTAAAACAGGTACTTGCGGAAGAAATTTTCGAATATTGGCAATTTTTAAATAAGCTGGTCTGAAATCATAACCCCATTGCGAGATACAGTGTGCTTCGTCTACAGCAATAAGATTGATCTTCATTTTTGGTAGGCGAGTTATAAACAATTCAGAATCAAGACGTTCTGGTGATAAGTAAAGAAATTTATAGGCTCCGTAAACACAGTTGTTCAAAACCAGGTCTATTTCTTGTATAGTCATACCGGAATAAACAGCAGCTGCTTTAATATTTTTTGCGTTCAGGTTTTCCACCTGATCTTTCATTAAGGCAATTAATGGAGTTATCACCAGGCACATGCCATCATTTACCAATGCAGGCACCTGGAAAATTATTGATTTTCCTCCACCAGTTGGCAATAAGCCCAAGGTATCCTTTCCTTCTTCAGATACGGAGTGTATAATATCCTCCTGCAATGGCCTGAAATCGGAAAAGCCCCAAATTCTGATTAATGTTTGCCTATACTTGTTCAATTAGTTAAAGTTTAGCTTATCTTTTGATAATAAATTTTGGAACACTTAATATTATATCCAGATTATCTGATAGTTACAAAATATCATAAAACAAACTTAAAGATATTTAATTTTGCTAAAATAAAAAATGACTTTTTATGCAGCACAAACTACATTAATTTATATCATTGCCAGTCCATTTTGTAAAAATAGCTAATTAAAAGTGTCTCAACAAAAATTGCTTATTTCTTCAAGCAACTGTGTATTTTTTTGTACTTTTGGCGGCAAAAATATTTAGTAATTAAAACCTTTAGAATATGTCGGTATTTAAGAACAAAATAGTTTCTGAAGGATTAACATTTGATGATGTTTTGTTAATTCCAGCCTATTCAGAAGTCTTGCCTAGAGAAGTTAGTGTTAGAACGCAGTTCAGTAAAAATATCACTTTAAATATTCCAATAGTATCAGCTGCCATGGACACTGTTACAGAATCAATTATGGCTATTGCAATTGCAAGGGAAGGAGGAATAGGTGTAATACATAAGAATATGAGCATCTCGGAACAGGCTCAACAAGTAAAGATAGTAAAAAGGGCAGAAAACGGGATGATCATAGATCCTATAACCATCAGCAAAGATGCTACAGTTTCTGATGCAAATAATATCATGCGCGAATTTAAAATTGGCGGTATTCCTGTTGTTGATTCAAGCAAAAAGTTAATAGGTATTGTCACCAACCGCGATTTAAGGTTTGAGCAAAGCCCTAATAAGCCAATTAGCGAAATAATGACCAAAGACAACCTTGTAACTACCAGTCAATCAACTGATTTGGAAAAAGCAGCTCATATTTTGCAAAAGCATAAAATTGAAAAACTACCAGTAGTTGACGAAGACTATCGATTAATCGGCTTAATTACTTATAAAGATATTACCAAAGCCAAAGACCGTCCAAATGCTTGCAAGGATAGTAAAGGACGATTGAGGGTAGCTGCTGCCGTAGGTATTACCAACGATACCATGGAGCGGGTGCAAGCACTTGTAAATGCCGGAGTAGATGCCATTGTTATTGATACTGCTCATGGACATTCTATCTACGTAATTAATAAATTAAAAGAGGTAAAGGCCGCTTTTAAGGATGTAGATATCGTAGTTGGTAATATTGCAACAGCTGAAGCAGCGCTTGATTTAGCAAATGCAGGGGCTGATGGCATCAAAGTTGGGATTGGGCCGGGATCTATTTGCACCACCCGCATTATTGCAGGAGTGGGGGTACCTCAGCTTTCAGCCATATTTAGTGTAGCCGAAGCCCTGGAAGGGAAAAATATACCTATCATTGCAGATGGAGGAATACGTTACTCTGGTGATATAGTAAAAGCATTAGCAGCAGGAGCTTATTCAGTAATGGCGGGATCCTTGTTTGCCGGCGTTGAAGAATCACCAGGCGAAACTATAATTTATCAGGGTCGCAAATTCAAATCGTATAGAGGAATGGGTTCTATTGAAGCGATGCAAAAAGGCTCAAAGGATAGGTATTTTCAGGATACAGAGGATGATACTTCCAAGCTGGTTCCCGAAGGTATTGCTGCCAGGGTGCCCTACAAAGGAACCTTAGCAGAAGTAACTTATCAGATTATTGGAGGACTAAGAGCAGGAATGGGTTATTGCGGAACCGAAAGTATCCAGGCTTTGCACAGAGCTCAGTTTGTAAAAATAACAAATTCAGGAATGATTGAGAGCCACCCGCATGATGTGGCTATTACACGTGAAGCGCCAAATTATAGCAGATAAGGAATTCATTTTCAGTGAAAATATAAAATACATTGAATAATTTTAAATATTTGAGAATGCATCTTCGATCTAATTTATTGATTTTATTTTTGCTTTGCCCGCTTTTTGTTTTTGCCCAGAATAATGAGGTTATATTAACAATTAATAACAAAAAGGTTTACTTAAGTGAATTTAAGGAAGCGCTGAATAAAAGTAATATTGAAAACAAAAATAATAAAGAGGCATGTCAAAAGTTTTTAAATCAGTTTATTGAATTTAAACTAAAAGTATTTGAAGCTGAAAAACAAAGACTAAATAAAAAAGATGAGATTTTATCGCAAGTTAAAGCCTTTAAGAAAGACCTGATTTTACCCTATCTGGCTGACAAACAATATGTTGAAAAACTGGCAATTGAAGCCTACCAGCGAATGAAAACAGAGTATCATGTACGTCAGATATTAATAAGAGTTAGTGCTTACGCAGCCCCTAAAGATACAATGGTGGCCTATGACAGGGCTCTCAGTGTTAAAAAGAAATTATTAAGTGGAGAGAACTTCGAGAGTATAGCCCTTTCAGTTTCTGACGCCTTTAATACGCCATTAAACAAAGGTGATTTGTGGTATATTGGGCCTTTTAAATTACCTTATAAAATCGAAAACTATATTTATAGCAACCCAAAAAGCAAGATTTCTGCCCCAATAAGATCCAAACTAGGTTATCATTTAATTGAAATCCTTGATAAAAGACCTTATCAGGGTAGCATAAAAGTAGCACATATTATGATAGCCCTTCCTTTGGATACCGCAAAAAAAGAACAGGAAAAAGCTCGGATAAAGATTAATGAAGTCTATCAGAAATTACTTGATGGTCAGGACTTTAAGCAATTAGCCATTCAGTATTCCGATGACAAAGGAGCTGCAATAAGCGGAGGAGAACTTCCTTTTATCGAAACTGGCGACATGGAACATGAATTTGAAAGGGCGTGTTTTAATCTTACTTCAGATGGAGCCTTCTCAAAACCAGTAAAAACAAGCTATGGCTGGCACATCATTAAAAGAATCTCCAAACAGGATCTTCCACCATTCACGGAATTAAAAGATAAAATAGAAAAAAAGGTAATAAAAAGCGAGCGGGGAGAACTGGCAAAAGAACAAGCACTGCAAAGCATTAAATCAAATTATAATTTTAAAGATTATCATGATTTTTTTGGAATATTTGAAATATTAGACAGTACAATATTTGAAGGAGTATGGAAAAAGCCTGAATTTGCTGATTTAAATGAAAAAATGTTCGAATTTAACAACAGGGTGTATTATCAAAAAGATTTTGTAAATTTTCTGGAAAGTAATCAGGGAAAAATGTTTCCAATACCTATCAATAATTATGTGAAAATTAAATATGATGATTTTATTGAGGAGGTGCTATTTGATTTCGAAGCAAATCAAATAGAAACAGGTAATCCCTATATCTATAGCAGATTACGAGAATTTGAAGAAAATATTTTAGCCTATAAAATATTTGAAAAGGAAGTAGTTTCAAAATATTCAGAAACTGATAAAATTGAAGATTATTATAATAAACATAAGCAGGACTACAATAAAAAGTATCAGGCAGATGTTTCTATATTTGCATATAGTGAAGGTTTGAGAAAGGTTGAAAAGTTGTTTATGAAATTAAAGAAGCAGCAGATATCTGATATAGAACTAATTGCAAAAATAAAGTCAAACATTGATCTGGCGTTTGAACTTATTACTAAATCTGTAATTGAAGAAGGGAATGAGCCATTAGTAGATTTACTTATTGAAAAGTATAAAACTGGTTCCTTAAATAAGGACAAAAGGTTTTTTGCGTTTGACGATGAAAAAAAAATTGTTTGGCTAAATTCTGAAATAGCAAAAACAAATAAAACATTTGAAGAAGTTGAAGAAGATGTTGCAATTGAATACAGACAATACATAATGCAACAGTGGATAAAGAAACTAAA
>JARGGF010000017.1:5507-15270 GCA_029210905.1 Bacteroidales bacterium
AAGTTGAGATTAAGCAGGATACTTTCGAATCAATTTTTAACAATTAAAGTAAAATTATGAGAATTGAGATGAAATTAATCACTATAGTGTTTTTTGGAAGTTTAATAATATCATGCGGACATGCTGCTCAGGAAGAAGGTAAAACTCCATTGGCAAGGGTACATGATAAATATCTGTATTATGAAGATATTGCAGACATGATTCCTGATGGATTAAGTTCTGAAGACAGTATCACTAAAATTAAATCATTTGTTGATTTTTGGGTAAAAAGGCAAGCCCTTACAAAAACAGCTGAAATAAATCTTGCCGAGGAGCAAAAAGATGTTACAAAAGAGTTGGAAGATTACCGAATGGATTTGCTGATTTTCAGGTATAAACAAAAGTTTATTGAACAAAATCTGGATACCATAGTAACAGAAAAACAAATCAATGAGTTTTATGCAAGCCATCAAACAGAATTTAAATTGGCCCAGCCAGCTGTTAAAGCTACTTTTATTAAAATATTACGAACCACTCCAAACATAAGCATGGTTAGAAGTCTTTACCGCTCGAGCAGAGAAACGGATGCCCAGCAATTAAAAGATTATTGCGACGAACACGCAGCCTTATATAATGATTTTAACAATGATTGGATCTATTTTAAGGATTTAATCATTGAAATACCTATTGCTATTGATGATCAGGAAGAGTATCTTAAAACCAAAAGTTATATTGAGATGAATGATTCTGTTTATTTTTTCCTGGTTAATATTAAAAACTATAGGTTGAAAGAAGCTACTTCGCCGCTTGAATTCGTTTATGGAAACATACAGAGTATTATATTAAAACAAAGGAAACAAGCACTCATTGATGATATTGAAACAAACATTTTTAATAATATGTTAGATAAAGAAGAAATTGAATTATTTACAAAGTAATCAAATACTTCAAGCCTTTTAAAAATAAATTTAAAGAGATAAAATGAAGAAATTAATATTTAGCTTTTTTTTGCTTGCAAGCTGCATGCATCAGGCAACAGTTTTTGCCCAGGATCCTAATACACCCGATGAAAAAATTCTTGACAGGGTAATTGCAGTAGTTGGCAACGAAGCGGTTCTTCAATCAGAAGTGGAAGAACAATATTTTCAGTTGCAAGCCCGCGGTATGTCTGCTGCTGAAGATGAAAAATGTAAAATTTTTGAAGGGATCCTTTTTCAAAAAATGTTGATTGTACAGGCACAAATCGATAGTGTTGAAGTTTCGGAAAAAGAGGTTGAAGCACAAGTGGATGGACGTATTAGGCAATTTAGTAATCAAATTGGTGGTGATAAGCAACTTGAAGACTATTTTGGCAAAACCATTGCAGAGATTAAGGAAAGCTTTATGGATCCTATCCGTGAACAACTAATTGCACAAAAAATGCAATCAGAAATCACCGGAGATGTAAAAATTACACCTTCTGAAGTAAAAAGTTACTTTTCTGAAATACCAAAAGACAGCCTTCCGATTATTGATGCAACTTTTGAAATGTCGCAAATTGTTATAAAGCCTCAAATGACCGCAGCAGAAAAGCAGGCACAACGCGATAAATTAAATGCCATCCGTGAGAGAATTGTTACCAATGGTGAAGATTTTAAAACACTTGCTGTTCTGTATTCAGATGATCCTGGTTCTGCAAAACTAGGTGGCCTTATGTCTGGAGTCAGCCGTGGTGATTTGGTTCCGGAATTTGCCTCGGCGGTATTTAACCTTGAACTTAATGAAGTTTCGGATATTGTAGAAACTGAATATGGAATTCATGTTATCAAACTAATTGACAAACAAGGTGATAAAGTAGATTTTAGGCACATCCTGCTTATGCCACAAGTTTCTGCTGAAGCTAAATATAAAGCTAAAGAGAAATTGGACAGCATAGCCAATGTTATCAGAACGGATACTTTAACTTTTGAACAGGCTGCAATAAAATTTTCTGAAGATGAAAATACCCGGCTTAATGGAGGTAAAATGGTGAATCCTTATACCGGTACAGATCAGTGGGAAGCAAAATATATTGAACCAAGTATCAATTTTGCTTTACGCGATTTAAAAGTTGGCGAAATATCCGATGCATTTGAAGCCAAAGAGCAAGGAGGGCCAAGCTCTTACAAAATCATTTTCCTTAAAAACAAAACCAAGGCGCATACGGTAAATATGAAAGACGATTACCAGATGATACAGGATATGGCGCTAAATGAAAAGAAACAGAATGAGATGATGCGCTGGGTAACTGAAAAACAGAAAGAAACTTATATTAAAATTGAGGGTAAGTATAAAAACTGCAAATTTGATTCACCAGGTTGGATAAAATAAAAACCAATTAAAAAAAGCCTGTCTTGTCAACAGGCTTTTTTAATGGTAGTAAGTATTTACGTCTAAGCTGCTAAATTGATTCGAAAAAACAAAAAATCATCCTGATTTCCCCTAATGCCCAATTGGCGTAAGTCAGGCTGTCAATCAGGCTATTACAGGGATTAACGCCAAAAATTCATGAACGACTTTAGCCCTCGCCGAAGGCAATAATGTGGGTTAATGTGATCTGAATGACAAAATTCATTCTTTAATTGGACAAAAAGACCTTTTTTTGCATTTCAATATAAAAAAGTGCCAACTAATCTAAACTTTTACATCTATTTTTGCAGAAATCGATTCCCAAATTACACTTTTTAAACAATAGCAATGTCAGAGCGTATTCAGAAAATACTGGAGAAAGAGGACTGGAACCGTAACGATTTAATCCAATTATTAAATGCCACCGGTGAGCAGCAGCAAGACTTATTTAAAAAAGCCCACGAAATAAAAGAAAAATATGTGGGTTTAAAAACCTACTACCGCGGACTTGTTGAATTTTCAAATTATTGTTATAAAAACTGCTATTATTGCGGAATCAGGGCCGGTAATAAAAATGTTGAACGCTACGACCTAACGGACGAACAAATACTTGAAGCAGTTCAATTTGCCCATCAAAACAAATATGCTTCTGTGGTTTTTCAAGGTGGAGAGCGTGATGACAAGGAATTTATTGAAAGGATAGAAAATATATTATACAAAGCCAAAGCGCTGACTAATAATGAGATAGGAATAACACTCTCCTTGGGTGAACAGACCCTTGAAACCTATCAAAGATGGTTTGAAGCAGGTGCCCATAGATATTTATTACGAATTGAAACCACCAACAAAGAGCTTTTTTACAAAATACATCCGCAAAATAGAAAACATAATTTTGAGCGTCGTATTCAGGCCCTATACGACCTTAAAAGATCTGGTTATCAGACTGGTACAGGTGTAATGATAGCACTGCCTTTTCAAACAACAGAGCACCTTGCTGATGATTTATTATTTTTTAAAAATTTTGATGTTGATATGGTGGGAATGGGACCCTATATTGAGCATAAAGAAACTCCTTTGTATGAATTTAAAGATGCGTTAATCCCGTTAAAGGATCGTTTTTATTTAAGTTTAAGAATGATTGCCATTTTGCGAATTCTTATGAAAGATATAAATATTGCGGCAGCCACCGCATTGCAGGCGATTGATCCAATTGGCAGGGAAAAAGCAGTAAAAGCAGGCGCCAACGTAATTATGCCAAATATAACCCCCACAATCAACCGCACCAACTATCAATTATACGAAAACAAGCCATGTATCGATGAGGGTGCTGATGATTGCACAACCTGCCTGGAGGCCAGAATTACCATTGCTGGTGACACTGTTGCCTATGGAGAATGGGGAGATTCACCACACTTTAAAAACCGTACCAAAAAAGCAGAGGATATTAAGCCATGATGCTCCCTTAAAAAACTAAGCCATGCTTATCGAAGAATATCAGCTATTTCAAGGATAACATTTAACATAGAGCCACCAAAACGCACCGAGCGTTGAGGGGACCATCCGTAAATTGGATCAGGCATTGTTTTATTATCCTTAAAGGGCATTTCAATGGTCAGGGAAAGGCAATCAAAACGCTGACCAATATGTTTAGCACAAATAGCAAGATTGGCCTTACCAGGTTCACTTTTAGGGTAACCAAACTCTTGTTGGAAATCAGGACTAATCCTTAGCCAGGAATCAATAAAATGCTGCTCAAGATTTTTAAGCCGCTCAGTATAAGCAGGTATACCTTCATTTCTGGAAATAAAATTGTAAGGTAATTCTTCATCGCCATGGATATCAAGGCAAAGGTCCACCCCTGTTTCATCCATTTGTTTTTTTACGTAAAAGACTTCCGGACTTTCAGCCGGGCTAGGAGTTTCCCATTCGCGGTTAAGGTTTTTACCCAATGCATTGCTTCTTAAATTGCCTTTTATACTTCCATCAATATTCATGTTTGGAACCAGATAAAATACCACTTTATCAACCAATTTTCTTGAAACGGGATCATTTTCATCAATCAAGCGCTCAATTAATCCTTGCATAAACCATTCAGCCATTGGCTCGCCAGGATGCTGACGGGCAATTATCCAGACTTTCTTCTTAGATTCATCAGGTTCGCCGACTATCAGCATATCAATATTTCTGCCTTCAACAGTTTCGCCAATGTATTTTAAAACACATAAATCGGATTGCTGGGCTTTACTAATTAGTTGTAAATGCCTGCTATACCCATAAGGGGCAAAATAAGCATAAAATACTGAGTTATAAAGTGGCATATGATCAATAATTAACTGCCCATCTTCAAAATGAGTAGGTACACGAAACCAATGTTCCTTATCATAGGATGCAACTGCCTGATAGCCTTCCCAAAATGGATATGAGGACTCCGAGGCGTTCACAATTTTTAACTGACATGGGTAACCAGAAGCTCCAATTAATCGAAAATAAAACCACTGAAAAAAATCTGAATTACTGTCTTTTCTTATTTTTAGTCTAATGTCTTCGGGCTTATCTATAGAAACTACTTCAATATTGCCACTATCAAAATTGGATGATATTTTCATTGCTTTTTATGCTTATTATCTTCATTTAAGTTAATTGTTATTTGTTATTTGTTAATTGTCCTTTATAACTTTTAACTCTTAACTCTTAACTTTTAACTCTTAACTCTTAACTTCTAACTTTTAACTTTTAAAAAAAACTATTTGGCCTGAATGGTCCCAGAGCCTGATGCATCTGTTTGCACTTTCTTTGGGTTGCCTTTATAATAAATTTTACCGCTACCACTAACATTGCCATCAAATTCTTCACTCACATTTATTTTACAGGTTCCTGCACCTGAAACGTCTGCATCAACATCCTTAGCCAGTAAACCAAAAGCGTCAACTGAACCGGCAGCCTCTACTTCAATGTCGAAATTTAGGACCCTTCCCATCAATTTAAGAAGACCGGAACCTTTTGTAACGGTCTCTAAATCATCTACCTCAAGATTTAAAGTTACTTCCCCTGAACTCTCATTTTTGATGTACAATTTTTCCCCTCTTATGGTATTTTCACCCTTAATTTTAACTGCACCGTCAATATAAAGCTTTGAAATATTGGCAGTAGTGATATAAACTTCAAATTCTGTAATTTCTTCCAGGCATTTATCTTCCTTTATTTTAAGTTTCATGCCTGAAACTTCTGTTTTGATATGCTCCATAAGGTTGCTATCAATTTTTATGCTTACAGATGCAGGTGAACCCTGCTCTAAAAACACCACTGCCTGTCCGCCAATATCAAGCTCATCAAATTCAGTAACTGTTCTTTTTTCAGTTATAATGGAGCCATCTCCTTTTTTACAAAAAAGTGAGCATGAGCTAATCAAACTTGTAAATACTAATAATGTAAGGCTTATAATAAAAGTTGGTTTCATACGTCTATTTTTTTTGTTTTTATATTTTATTAAGGAACATCCTTAGTAACTATATTTTTAATTTGTTTCAATTTGCCAATGAATTTTTTGCAGAATTGTCTGATAATTGAATTCTAAAGAGAAATTTCAATAAAGTAAATTAATTATAAATTTCTGTTTTAGTTCCATACAAATATATTCAATTGAGTTGAATGGGAAAAAATTCCTTTAAAATATATTGGACATATCTTTATAAAAGTAAAATAGTTTTCATAAAACAATAGATAACATATTCCAACAGACATTGGCTGGGATTGCTATAGAATCATAAATGGAACTCTTAATATATTAAAAATTGAATTAGCTTTGCATAATTATTTCCAGTATTTAGAAACCTTATTTTCCATGGAAATCATAGAAATTGAAAATCGTTCCATTCAGTTTGGTTCATTCGAAATTACAGATGTTGATAAACTATCTTATTACCTGAATAATTTAAGTAATGAAAGTAAAGGCCGATTTGGGCCACATGCCTTCACCTGCGAAGCTATTAGTGAATTGTATAAGGATGCCAATAATTATAAGCTGTTTACAGCCAAAACTATCGATGAGGATGATGTTATTGCTTACACCATTATAAAATTAGGATGGCTCCATTTTGAAATACCGCGCCTAAGTTCCTACGGATTAAAAGAGGAACCTTTTGACTGTACCCTGGCACCATCAGTTGCTGATGCCTGGCAGGGTTGTGGAATAGGCACCAGGTTCTTGTCCTACCTTATCAAAACCCTTAAAACGGAATACCAATTGAAGCGCATTTTTCTCTGGGGAGGCGTTCAAAGTGATAATACAAAAGCCGTTAATTTATATAAAAAATTTGGCTTTGCTCCTTTGGGCTATTTTGAGTATCATGGTTGGAATGTGGATATGTTGCTGAACCTCTGAACAAAAGATTGAAAAAAGAAAGAAAAACTACTGTTCTACATCTCATTTTTTGAATTTAAATATGTATCTTTTGAAAAAAATTAAGTAAAAGTAACCATCAATTATTTTTGATCCTAAAATAGAAACAAGTATGAAAATACATCTGAAAATTCACTACCACACCAAACCAGGTCAGTGCATTGGTGTTTGTGGTTCATCAAAACAAACAGGAAACTGGGATACTTCAAAAGCTTTTAAGCTTGATTATCTGCACGATGGATTTTGGGCAGGAACCATTGACCTTCCGGCAAATACAAAGGAACTAGAATACAAATACCTGTTTATCAATGAAAACGGGGAATCCAATTATGAATGGGGAAAACCCAGGAAAATAAATATATCAGGACTAAACAATTCATCGATTTATGCTGTAGAATACTGGCGGGCTCCTTCAAATGAAGAGAAGGTAATGTACAGTTCTGCTTTTAGCAATGTGATTATGCGGCCCAATAAGTCCGCAAAAGGAAGTGTATCAAAAGCAAAAAAAACATTACAATTCAAAATTTCTGTCCCTCGTATTGGTGAAGGTTATCAACTATGTTTATTGGGCAATCGGAAAGAACTGGGAAACTGGGATAAATCCAAACCCCTCCTGCTTTCATGTGGTGATGATTTCCCCTTCTGGTCAGGTTCTTTAAACATTGCCGGATTAGAGCTTCCCATAAAATACAAGTATGGAATATACCATGTAAAAAGAAAAGAAGTTGTAACACTGGAAGATGGCCAAGACCGGATCATCCATGAAATCCCCGACGATAAGGAATTTATTTTCCTTAAATCCGATGAATCGTTCAGATATCCATTGGGCAACTGGAAAGGTGCCGGGGTAAGTGTACCTGTTTTTTCACTTAGAAGTGAAAAAAGTTTTGGTGTGGGTGAATTTGGTGATCTGATTGATTTTATCGATTGGGCAAAGTCAGTTGGAATGAAAATGGTACAGATTTTACCTGTAAATGAAACCATTGCATCGCATAACTGGCTTGATTCCTACCCATATAAATCTATTTCGGTAATGGCGCTGCACCCGATTTATATGAACATTCATAAAATTGGAGCGCTAACAGACAAAAAACAGATGGCCGAATTTGCTGCGAGGCAAAAAGAATTAAATAAACGCACCCAGGTAGATTACCCGGAGGTTTTACGCTTGAAATCAAGATATTACAAGCTTATTTTTGATCAGGAAAAAGCCACTTTTTTCGATATGCCGGATTATAAGGATTTCTTTGAAAGCAACAAAGAATGGTTGGTTCCTTATGCTGCCTTTGTTTACCTGCGCGATAAAATGAAAAGCCCCGATTTTAGGGTTTGGACAAAAAACAGCAAGTATGATAAAAAAGCTATTGAAAAAATAAGCCGCCCTGAATCTGAAGAGTGGGATGATATTGCCGTACATTATTTTATCCAATACCATCTGGATAAACAACTGAGTGAAGTAACAAAACATGCCCGCAACAATGGAATTGTACTAAAAGGAGACATTCCTATTGGCATTAGTCCAAACAGTGTTGAGGCCTGGACTGATCCACATTTGTTTAACCTTGATGCACAGGCCGGGGCACCCCCGGATGATTTTGCCGTGAAAGGCCAAAACTGGGGATTTCCCACTTATAACTGGGAGAAAATGGCGAGTAATAACTACCTGTGGTGGAAAAAACGCCTTCAGAAAATGGCAGAATATTTTGATGCCTACCGTATAGATCATATTCTTGGCTTTTTCAGAATTTGGGAAATTCCGTTGCACGCTGTAGAAGGAGTGCTTGGGTATTTTAAGCTGGCTATGCCACTTACCCGACAAGAAATTGAACAATTCGGAATTGGATTTGACTATGAAAGGATGGCTAAACCCTATATTCGGTATCATTTATTGCTGGACCTGTTTGGGGATTATACCGGCGAAATTATCTCTCAGTTTATGGAAGATAAAGGGCACGGCACTTATCAATTGAAGGAAGAATTTGACACCCAGGCAAAAGTTAATGATCATTTTCTAAAAGACATTGTTGAAGAGGATCTTGATGATAAAAACAGAAGAATCCGGGATGGAATATTTGACCTGCTTGCCAATGTTTTATTTGTACAAACTGATGAAGATCAATGGCATCCACGCATTACCCTGCATAATACAAGTTCATTTAATGAATTGGATGCATACACCAAAACTAAACTGGGTGAATTATACAATTATTTTTTCTACCATCGACATGACGATTTTTGGTACCATAAAGGCATGGAGAAACTGCCCGCCATTATAGCTGCAAGTAATATGCTGGTGTGTGGTGAAGATTTAGGCATGGTTCCTGATTGTGTGCATCCGGTGATGGATCAGTTAAAT
Organism: Bacteroidales bacterium; assembly: GCA_029210905.1. Taxonomy (GTDB): domain Bacteria; phylum Bacteroidota; class Bacteroidia; order Bacteroidales; family NBLH01; genus NBLH01. The sequence goes on from JARGGF010000017.1 coordinate 14,609, forward strand.
ATACTTAGCCTTGAGATTCAGCGAATGTCAAAGGATCCTAAAATAAAATTTGCCCACCCAGCAAATGCCCCGTATTTATCAGTATGTACCACTTCAACCCATGATATGTCAACCATAAGGGGCTGGTGGGAAGAAGACAGGGCTTCAATACAACAGTTTTATAATCAGGAGCTTGGAAACGAGGGTGATGCACCTTTTTTTGCAGAGCCGTGGATTTGTAAGCAAATCATTACCCAGCATGTATATTCACCAGCAATTTGGGTTACCATTCCCATTCAGGATTTAATAGCCATGGATGGGAAATTACGCTGGGACAAAACCCATGAAGAACAAATCAACGAACCCAGTAATGTGAGGCATAAATGGCGTTTCAGGATGCACCAGAGCATTGATGAGATTAAAAAAGCCAAAAACTTTAATAATTTACTAAAGATGTTGATAAAAGAATCGGGAAGGGATTCGGATTATTAGGGTTTTGTTGATTATTTGTGCATTTACGAAATCAGTGTAAATATTAGGGCAGCTAAAGCCCATGCTCATGCTAAGAAGTACTGCTGCTGCAAGTTCGAGCTTGTAGCTCGGACTCTGCATATGCAGGAAAATAATACCAAATCATTGTCGTCGTCAATAAGAAGTATCAAAGCACAGAATATAAAAATATA
>JARGGF010000180.1 GCA_029210905.1 Bacteroidales bacterium
TTATCTCATGAATATTCATAACTTAGATTTTGATACAAAGATAATAATTTCTACATTATTCTAAAACACAACCTTATACTTTTAATATTTGAAATGCCTGCATTGACAGAACTATTGTCTTGCCACATCTAATATGATGAATAAAAATTATTAGCGCATCTGTTTTTCATCTTTAGGTAATAAGAAACTACTGCTTAACAAATAATTATAAAGTGTATTTATTAAAAGTTGATTCAACCTGATTTTTATGCACTGACAAATTAAACCTTCACGTTTTTGCCGTCAGACTGTGCTTCCTTTAATTTAGTTTTGTTATGTTCAGCAAATTCAGTAACCTCATTTTTTACTGCATCAAATTTTTGGGAAACATTGTCCAGAAATTCATCAAATGTCTCCTTTAATGAATTTACATAATCACCACTTTTTTTCGATATTTTTTTTCGGGTTTTTGACCCTTTATCTGGTGCAAATAATACTCCAAATAATCCGCCGGCAACTACACCTACAGCCAAACCTAGCAATACTTTTCCTGAGTTCATGTCGTTTTTTTTAATTGTTTAAAATTTGATATTAAATTTTTAGTTTGCATTAAAAGCCACTTTTGTTTAATTCACTTAAACATAGAATAGGCTTTACAAACATTTTGTTTTATAATAGTAAGATAAGTAACAGAATAATAATTAAAACAGCACCTACTGAAACATAAACGCCACTACCCATTGTTTTGAGTTCTTGTTTAATCTCACGGACCTCTTTTCTTAAAACGCGCTTTTCTGACGATTTCAGGCTAGACTTGTCCATTGCTTTTATTTCGTCAAGACGCAATAATAAGGTTTTAGCTCTTGCTGCCTCTGCCGGGTTTTCTGCTACTATTGTTGTAGGTACAACCGGAGTTGTTGCATTTGAATTAATAGGGTAAAATGCTAATAATGCACCTATTACCATAAAACTAAGAATTATCTTTTTCATTTTGTTTATTATTAAGTGAGTTAAAAAAAAATTAGAAAAAACATCCATAATACAAAACCTGCAACTTTTGGAATAGTTATGATTTGAAAAATAGAAGGGCCATTTTGCTTTCTTGCGGGCAATCACTTCTTTAAAGCAAGCCTGCCCAGGTTATGAGGCTTTAATAAATATGGATGTTTTTTGAGTTCATGTTTGTTTTTGTTTGTTTTTTCTATTTGATTCAGTTAATTAAAAAATTTTAAAACTGAACCAATGTAAACCAGTGTAATGTCAGGTATGAAAGTTCAGACTTACAATGTAAGTTTTTATTAATAAATATGCGATTATCTAATTGATTTAAAGACATTTAGTAAAGCAATCATTTGATGTTCACATCTGAAACCCTGCACCTGACATAACACTAGTGCATTGAGGCTGATAAGATTTACAATATTCTTCTTCCCTGAATCAGCCTTAGAACAATTGCTATAATTGCTATTACCAATAAAATATGGATAAGTCCTCCGGCACTATATCCCAAAAACCCTACAAGCCATGCAATTATTAGTATTACGGCAATAATATAAAGTAGATTTCCCATGATTTATTTATGTATTAGTTAAAAATTATTGTGAAATATGCTGCTAAAATGTGTCAGGATAAACTTTCTGGACTTCATAATTAAAACCTGATTCCTAAAGTAGCCTGGTACCATGCATTTTTATAACGGGGGCTTGATGAGGTCCCGTCGCCATTATTATGCTGTAAATCCCAACCTACCCTTGCACCCAACACCAGGTTTTTTAAGTTAATATCAATACCACCAATGAAACACAGAATGTTTTTCCGAATATTGTCATTTTGATAAACATTTTCATCATCAGTAGTTACTCCGTTCATCTCAAAACTATCCTTTTCCTTCATCAGATATGAATACTGTGGACCAGCCAAAATGGTGAATCCTTGCGTCGGCTTTAAAGTTATTAATAATGGGATGTCTATAAAGGTGGAGGTGTGTTTTGTTGTATACGGAACACCCAATATGGTACCATCTGCTTTGAATCCTTTTTGTGAAAATAGAATTTCTGGTTGAACACCCAAAAATTTGCCAATAGGGATGGCCAGAAATGCACCCCCGACAAAACCTAATTTGCCGTCAGCGGTAAACTCGTCACCAACTTCATCATATACATTTGAGAAATTTATACCCGCTTTTATCCCAAATTTAAGTTGTTCCCGAAAATCTTCTTGTGCATTGATATTGAGAGATATAAATAAGACTGCCAATATCATTAATAGTAGTTTTTTCATCTGTTTTGTTTTAAAATTATTGATTTAATAGATTATTTTGTTTTAATCACTGGTTAAATCATTAAGGGCTTCGCCAATTGCATCCATATCACGGTTAAATTCAGCTTTGAATATTTCCCATTTGTCTTTTCCTTCTGCTTTGTAACCATCAAGTCTTAGTTGCAAATCTGAATTTTTTCGATCCAATTCAGCTATTTTCTGTTTATATTCAGCTTTCGCCTCCATTTTATCAGTGGCTACTCTTTGATTGAATTCCGCAATCCTTTTATTATTGGCATCAATTTTTGCTGCAGTTTCCCTTCTATAGTCCTGCATATCAGCCAAATATTCCTGGTTTGCTTCATCCAGTTCTTTGTTTGCTTCTATCACGTTGTCTTCTGCATTTTCTACCTTTTCGCTTGAGGAATAACAACCTGTTAACATTGCACCAGTAATTAATAAAGATGCAGCAAATGCTAAAATTGTGTTTTTCATAGTCTTGTGTTTTAAATGGATAATTCTATTTTTATGCAACAAAGGTATGGAGCTTTATTTCCTAATGCATTACATAACTTTGGCAATAATTTACATGATTCACACATTATCAATAAGGCTACCTAACAGCTACATTTATACTAATACATTGATTAAACCATGTGCAAAACACAGTTTATGGAATAAAAAACACATCGGATATTATTAACCTTTCCGATGTTTAAGCACGGCTGTAATATGAATTTATTAAACTGATTTATAAAGCGTTGCGGTAGTCACTAAAGTTTATGGGAGCAGTTTAGAGGACACATTGGTAAATGTATAATTGACATAATATGGGATTTGCATAAAAAGTTAACTGACGGGTTAACCCTTCAGTTATATCAGAATAACAGACAATTAAAACTTTTACACCCTAATTTATTTGTTTAACATGCTTCCCGAAGAAAGTATCATACTAATTGTTTCGATGCTAAACCGATTTTTTTAATTCACCAAGTAGCTCCCTTAAATTAACAGTGGCATAGGTTGAAGCGTAATCGGACATGGCATAAGGGATGATGAGGTCGTCATTATGAACCATTGAACCACAAGTATATACTACATTGGGCACATAACCTTCTCTTTCTTCGTTATTGGGCATAAGAAGCGGGGTCTTTAACCTTCCAATCTCTTTTTCAGGATTTTGCAGATCAAACAGAGAAGCCCCTAAAACATATTCGCGCATTGGGCCTACGCCATGGGTTATTACCAGCCAGCCTTCAGGTGTTTCAATAGGTGAGCCACCATTCCCTATCTGAATCAGTTCCCATGGAAACCTGGGTTCTTGTAATAATCTGGCTTCGCGCCAAATATTTATGGTATCGGAAAAAGAAATGTAATTGTTGAATCCATCCAAACGGCAAAGCATGGCATATTTACCATTTACCTTTCGGGGAAACATTGCCATGCCTTTGTTTTGTGCAATCTCTCCATTAAGTGGCACTATTCTAAAGTGATAAAAGTCGCGGGTATCCAGCATCTTTGGTAGTATTGTTACGCCATTATATGCAGTATATGTAGCGAAATAATTTACATTTCCGTTGTCCTCTACAAATTTAACAAAGCGGGCATCTTCCACTCCGTTTTTCTCATTAGCTGATACGGGAAATATAACCCTTTCTGAAATGTTTGTATCAAGTGAAAATTGAAGTTCGTAGTGCGACATAGCCAGCCACATTATTTGATTGAATAGCAGCTCTTTATCGGCAGCTAAATGAAGTGCCTTTTTTGCATCTGCAATACATTTTCTAAGTTCTCCATATGAAAATGTGTCATTTAACTTGTCCAATATCAAACCTGAAGGAATAAGGTCTCTGAAATTTTCCATTTCTTCCAGTTTGGCGCTGAAAGAGTCTTTATGATAAATATGCCGTTGAATGTGTTCTGCTTCTTCGAGCATATTTCCAACAGGTTCTAGTTTTAGGTTGTTTTTTTTATCAAGCACGCCAGTTCTGAATACGATCGATGAGATATGCCCCTCACCGGTGGCCCTGAAACTTATGATTACTCTTTTTTCATCGGTTCCGGTATCAGACTGATCAGGATGCTCCACCATTGAAGGATTGAAGAAGGCTGCCGATTCTATGGAGTATTCCATGGTAAAGTAGCTACCAATTAGTATTTTTTGAGGTATACTCAATGATTCCGGTTCGATTTTTAGCTGGGGAATCAATGGTGCAATTTTATTATAATGCCTCTCAAATATTTTCGAAATATTTCTGTGCCGCATCGAATAATCGCGTAATGCCTGATTTAATGAAACTGTGGCCTCGTTTGCCGACATATTAAGCACTGAGCGAATGATATTTACCGCCCTTTCTTCATTAGTATATAAAAAACGTGCGATTACCCTGGAAGCATCAGGGCTGAATTTCAAATTTTTGCGGTTTACGGCTACTTGCATAGATAAAAATATTAAGCGCCGAACAAAATTGGTTTAACTATTATAGGGAGCTGTTGTTGGACAAATAATAATGCTTAATAAAATAAACAGGTTTGCTTGCTCAATTATTTCACAAAGGTAAACCAAAATGCTCAATATGCAGCTTTGTTTTATTTTATCATAGGCAGGTACTTTCTCCAATTCTCAACAATTACCCAAATATTAACTGCAAATAATGTAATAGCTATAGGTAGTCCTGTAGGGCTGTTAACTATGTGAGTTAACATGATGCCAACCATTACAGGAAATATAATTATGGCCCCAAGTGCCCTTACTTTTGGGATAATAAAAAGTATTCCTCCAACAATTTCAGCAACTGCAATCAATGGCATTAGCCATCCAATTTCCATAAATGCAGCCATAATTTTTAGCATATTTTCAGGAATATCATCTGGTGCAGGCATGTAATTAAAAAATTTATTTAAGCCGGCATTTATAAACATCAATCCGAAAAGCAGGCTCACAACAAATAGAATTTTCTTTTTCATAGTATTGTTTTTATTGGTTAAGTATTGGTATCATTTTATAATAAATTTGAGTTGTAACCAATTCCTTGTTATTTAAAAACAAGTTGGATAGTAAAAATAGGCAACTTTTGGTTTTGAAATCAGCATCTTATTTGGAAGCGTAGTTTAAAAAATAAGTGTACGATGTTGATACATTGCAATTTTGCCGCAATTTTAAATTTTAGGCTAAAAATATTTTGTCGTTCATCCCTATCACTAAGGCCATCGCATTTAAAATATTTGTAACTCTACCCTAATTAACTCACCCCCGTCTTGCTGCGCAAGACACCCCCTCTCTGTTGGCACAAAGAGGGGGGAGCTTTGGGTAAACAGTAAAGGATTTTAAAAAAATAAAAAATATATGCTTTGCAAAGCCCATTGTGAAATAAACCAATGCCGTTTCGTTTACTTCCCCCTCTTTACGCAAGTAGAGAGGGGGTGACTCACAAGGTGAGGCGGGGGTGAGTCAATTGAAGCTTAAAAAATTACTTATTAACTTTTAAATGCGATTGCCCTGTCATTAGTAACCGATCATTTAATGACTAGTGACCGGTTACCAATGACTTAAGTCTGATTGCTTAGCTAAGCAGCATTGGAATCTAAATCCCAAATTATCGATTATTCTACCTTAACCTTTCCTTCGAATTTTAAATGGGCCAATACATATTTTATGTCTGTCCAGCTATAATTATCTCCTAGAGTTTCCTTTGCTGGTGAAAGGAAGAAATTTTCTGCAGTGGAGAAATAATCAACTATAGTTCCAATTTTTTCATCTTCAACAAGATCTTCCAGACCAATTTCTCCTGCCTCAATTAGCTGCGCAATGTGGCCTTCAATGGTTCTTTCAGACATGCTTCGTTCTTCAGCTATTTGTTCAACTGATTTTCCTTGCCTAAAAAGATCAAGACTCGCCATTTTTGTATCTGTTTTTTCCTTTTTTTCTTTTGGTTCCTTTTTTTCTTTTATTTGTTTAACAATTTGAGCATCAGCTATTTTTGATTTTAATTGATGTTCTTTTGCATAATTATTTATAATTTCGAGCAACTCAGTGCCGTATTGCTCTACTTTTCGTTTCCCAAAGCCATTAATGGTTAGTAACTCATCGGGTGTTGAAGGCAACAAATTACTCATTTGGCGCATAGACTTTACCTGGATAAAAAGATAGGCAGGTTTGTTTTCTTTTTCAGCGAATGTATCTCGCCAATTTTTTAATCTTTTATAAAGTTCAGGATTTTCAATTTCATCAGAAACTACAATTTCAATTTTTTGAATTTTCTGTTTCACTTTTTCTGGTTCAATGGCAGATTTAGCTCTTATTTCCATGTATTTTTTTACTTCAAAACCCTCTTTCATGGCTTCCATACAGGCCGTTTTAGGCATGGCCATTCCGAGCAGTTCTGTTTTGAATTTTTCAATTGATTTTTTGGTCGATTTATTGTCTGTTTCAATGTGCAGTTGAGGTAGCGGTTCAATGATTATGTCATGTAATTTTTTAATATAATAAGCACAAGCTTTTTTTACCCTATCCTGCAAGAGACTATGGTTTTCTACATCAGTACTTTGGTGGGTGATTTGCTTCATTTGGTTTGAAAACCTTTCGGCTATTTCAGTCATTTCTGTTTTTGAAAGATCAATCATTTTATCAAGCCTTTCTGCAAAGCTGGCAGAATTGACACCAAGGAGTTCGTTAAGCATTTTTTTGCCACTATACATTTTTCGTAGCATGGGTACAAAATCAAAAAGATCATTTAGCAAATCAAGTTGAAAATCTTTTTTTGAACTAAGCAAATGTTCTTCATTTGGTGGATTGTCTTCAACATTTTTGGAGAAATTATCTACATTGCTATTACTAATTATGCCATTATGTTTTAGGGGAGTGCTTAAAATCAAACCTTCGAGCGTTTTGCATCGGCTTAAGGCTACATACACCTGCCCATGTGCAAAGGCTGCATTAGCATCAATAATTGCTTTTTCAAATGTTAAACCCTGACTTTTATGAATGGTAATGGCCCATGCAAGCTTTAAGGGATACTGCAAAAAGGAGCCAACAATATCTTCCTTAATCTCTTTTGTGTCAATATTTAAGGAGTACTTCATGTTTTGCCATTCGGCAATGCTGACAGGTATTTCGTTTTGATCAGTCTTGCATTTAACATAGATAATATCATCTGTTATTTTGCTTATTGTACCAATTTTTCCATTAAAATATAGTTTTTCACGCGATATGTCATTTTTTACAAACATTACCTGAGCATTCACCTTTAAAATTAGCTGCAAATCAGTTGGATAGGCGTATTCAGGAAAATTACCATCTACTGTTGCAGAAAATTTAAAACTTTTACCAGGTAATTTTTCTAATTCAGAATCGTTTATTTGTTTAGCTTGTGCATTATGAGTAGTGAGCGTAATATATCCCTCGTCCGGCTCTGGCCTATAACCGGGAATGTGTCTTTTACTAAGGATGTTATGGCTT
>JARGGF010000181.1 GCA_029210905.1 Bacteroidales bacterium
AAAGGTCGTCTATTATAAGTTGAGTATTTGGCTTATTTTTACTACTTTTGCATGTTCAAACATTGCTCATAAAATCTGGTAATGGAAAAAACTAAAATATTGTTTATCTCTCAGGAAATCACCCCATATTTACCGGAAAGTAAAATGTCTATTATTGGACGTTACTTACCCCAGGGAATTCAGGATAAAGGAAAAGAAATTAGAGCATTCATGCCTAAATATGGGGTTGTTAATGAAAGGAGGAACCAGTTACACGAAGTAATACGACTGTCCGGAATGAACATTATTATTGATGATACTGACCACTCACTTATTATCAAGGTTGCGTCCATACAATCTGCCCGAATGCAGGTATATTTTATTGATAATGAGGATTATTTTCAAAGAAAAGGCATGTTTGGTGATGCTGAAACACCCTTTTATGATGACAATGACGAAAGGGCCATTTTCTTTTCACGAGGAGTAATTGAAACGGTAAAAAAACTACGCTGGTCGCCAGATATTATTCATTGTCATGGATGGGTTACTTCTTTAATTCCATTATACATAAAAAAAGCTTTTGTTGACGACCCTCTTTTTCAGGATGCAAAAGTTATCTATTCGGTTTACGATGATGAGTTTAACCAGGAACTTGACCCAAATTTTAGAAAAAAACTTAAACTTAAAGGAGTAGGTTCAGAAGAAACCAAAACAGTTGAGGTCGCTAATTTCTTAAACCTTAGCAAGTTAGCAATTGATTATTCTGATGGGATTATTTTTGGAAGCGAAAATATTAATAAAGACCTACAAAAACATATTAAAAGTAGCAATTTGCCCGTTTTAGATTATAAAAATGAAGAAGAGTATATAGATGCATACTACGATTTTTATGATAAAGTATTATAATCCAAGTAATAAATAAATAAGAAAATTGATGTACAAAAAACAACTAATGTTTTTTAGCTCCATTGCAATGCTGTTTTCAGCATTTTTTTTTGGATGCGATAAAGAATCAAATATTGGTATCGGACTAGTTCCTGACAACGAAAAAATCAACACCAGCCTGGTTGACACTTTTCCCATAATAGCGCATACTTATAAAGTAGATGGTATACTTAGTAGCCATAGTTTGGTGGCAGCTTTTGACGGATACAATACCTTAACAGATTCAGCAGGCATCTCAAAATTTGTATTCGGAAATTATTTTGACCCAGTTTTTGGCAAGACCACTGCATCTTTTGTAACTGAGATGATTAGGGGTCTTAAACCTGAATTCGGTCCGGATGCAATAGCTGATTCCCTGGTTCTGCAACTTTATTTTGACAGGTATGATTCAACAGCAGTAGTATTTGGAAGCACTGATGCAATAAATGAAATAAATGTATCGCAGATAAATACTCCTCTTTCACCAGAAGCTTATTATAGCAGTAATGACTCAACCGGCCTACTTCCGGTGCCCATTACAACCGATTACTTTTCACTTGCCGAATTTATGCCAAAAGCAAAAGTTGATTCGGTATTTTTTATTAAGCTTGATAAAGCACTCGGACAGCGATTAATTGATGATGCTGCCATCTGGGCAGAAGGTAAATTCACAAATTATTTTAATGGCTTGCTTATCAGCCCTTCAACAACCGCTACAGAAGGCGCTATATCTATAATAAATCTTACCAGTTCAAATACTAAGGTGGTACTTTATTATAAGAATGATGCTGAGGATGACTCGTTAGTATATAATTTTAATATTGATGCAACATGTGCCCGCTATAATCTGTTTAACCATGATTTCACTTCAGGCAACTTAGTTGCTGATTTGGATAATCCGGAAAGTAAGGAAGAGGACGTAGTTTATGTTCAGGGCGCAGCCGGTTTAAGAACAAAAATACAAATCCCCACTTTAGGACAACTTCGTGAAACCGGAATTTGGGGCGTAAACAAGGCAGAATTGATAATTCCAGTTGAAGATGTCAATACTACTTATCCTACCCCACTATCTTTGCAGCTTAGACCAATAGACAGTGATGGCAATTTGGGTATTTTGGACGAATTCATTGGCGAAAACCTTCAGGGTGTAACTGCGGTGGATGGTATATTTACTTTTGATATTACTTACTGGGCACAGCAAGTAATACGTAAAAATGACCCTATAGAAAACCATGGTTTTATGCTTGTTATCAGCAATGAAAACACAAACCCTTCAGGTGTAGTATTGGGCAGTCCAAAAAATAATTCAAATAAGATGAAATTGCTATTAACACGAACTAAACTTGGTGAATAAGACACAAACATTTTAATGACAAATAGTTACTCAAAATCAATGATTTGATAATCTTCATCAAACAAATTTTTTTGTATTGTTCAAATCGTGTTAATTGCGCTAGTTTAAACCATAAAAAATAATTACTATGTGTGGAATTGTAGGATACATAGGGCTAAAGCAAGTTTACCCAATCGTTATAAATGGTCTTAAAAGACTGGAATACAGAGGTTACGACTCTGCCGGAATTGCAATTGTGAATGGCGATACCCATGTTTTTAAAAAACAAGGGAAGGTTAATGATCTTGTTCAATTTACTGAAAATGACAATGTTACTGGCATAATAGGCATGGGGCATACTCGTTGGGCTACACATGGAGAACCTAACGATATTAACGCGCATCCACATCGTTCGATGAATAATTATTTTACATTAATCCATAATGGAATTATAGAAAACTATTCGGGGCTGAAAAAAAAGCTGGAAGCGAATGGTTATGAATTCAAAAGTGAAACAGATACAGAAGTTCTTGTAAATTTAATTGAATATTATTACCTGAAAGGAAGTGTAAGTGGTGAACTGGCTGTTCGATTGGCCCTTTCAAAAGTAATTGGTGCCTACGGAATAGTTGTGGCATGCACAAAAGAGCCAGATCAACTAATTGCAGCCAGAAAAGGCAGCCCTTTGGTTATTGGAATTGGAAATGATGAATATTTTATTGCTTCTGATGCCACCCCAATTATTGAGCACACAAAAAGTGTTATTTACCTAAACAACGATAACGTTGCTATTCTGAAAAGGAATGAGCTGGTTCTTAAAACCCTTGATGATATTGAATTAACCCCCAAGATTCAGGAAATTCAAATGGATTTGGGTGAAATTGAAAAGAATGGTTATGACCATTTTATGCTTAAGGAAATTTTTGAGCAACCCAAATCAATCAAGGACACTTTCAGAGGACGTTTATCATCTGATTTAAAGAATATCAGATTAGGAGGTTTACTTGATGTGATGGATAAAATCGAAAATGCCCGCAGGATAATTATTATTGGTTGTGGAACCTCATGGCACGCGGGTTTGGTAGGTGAATATTTATTCGAAGAATACGCACGGATCCCTGTAGAAGTAGAATACGCATCGGAATTTCGTTACAGAAATCCGGTCATTTACGATGATGATGTGGTAATAGCCATCAGCCAGAGTGGCGAAACTGCTGATACACTTGCAGCTATTGGTCTGGCAAAGGAACAAAAAGCTACTGTTCTGGGAATCTGTAATGTAGTAGGTTCCAGTATCCCCAGAGAAACCCATGCAGGAGTGTACACGCATGCGGGCCCCGAAATTGGAGTGGCTTCAACAAAGGCATTTACTGCACAGGTTACTGTTTTAGCAATGATGGCTTTAAAATTAAGCCATAAACGAAAAACAATTACTGATGAAAAATATCACCAATTAATTCAGGAATTAAATAATATTCCTGCAAAAATTGAAGAAACTTTAAAGTTTAACGAAGAATATAAGCGCATTGCAAGCCTTTATAAGGATGCCACTAATTTCCTTTATTTAGGCCGGGGTTATTTTTTCCCGGTGGCCCTGGAAGGTGCCTTAAAACTAAAAGAAATTTCATACATCCACGCCGAAGGTTATCCGGCAGCAGAAATGAAACACGGACCTATTGCTCTGATAGACAGTAATATGCCTGTTGTTGTTATTGCAACAAAAGACAGATCATACGAGAAAATTGTAAGTAACATTCAGGAAGTAAAGGCCCGCAGCGGTATTGTAATTGCTGTGGTAACCACCGGAGATACTATTATAAGAAACATGGCAGATCACGTGCTTGAAGTTCCGGAAACAGAATCATCACTAGCAGCTTTGCTTACGGTAATTCCACTTCAATTATTATCATATCATATCGCAGTAATGCGGGGTTGTAATGTAGATCAGCCAAGAAATCTGGCAAAGTCAGTTACTGTTGAATAATAAAAAAAGCCGGCAATGTCCGGCTTTTTATTTCATCATATTTTTGGCGTACTATAAAAAAGCATCTCCCTTTTTTACCTTCACATCATTTACAAATTGTCTGATTTTTTGTTCATCTTTCTTTTTACAGATAAGTAACACGCCATCAGATTCTACTACAATATACTCTTTTAATCCTTGAATTACAGCAAGTTTGCCATCGGAAATATTTATAATGCAGTTTTTTGAATCATAACTTAGGATATTGTCGCCAATTATACAATTATTGTCCTCGTCCTTGATGCTATTCTCATACAACGAACCCCAGGTTCCAAGATCGGACCATCCAAAATCGGCACATAAAACGTATACATTTTTTGCTTTTTCAATAATTCCATAATCTATGGAAATATTTTTACATTCTGAATAGGTGTTATCGATAAATTCCTGCTCTCCAATTGTTCCATAAACATTATTGCCCACCTTAAACAAATCTTCAACTTCGGGCAGGTAGTCCTGAAATGCTTTTGATATTGAGCTTAACGACCAAATAAAAATGCCCGAATTCCAATAAAACTCCCCACTTTCGAAAAATATTTTAGCCATATCATAATCAGGCTTTTCAGTAAAAGTTTTTACTTTGGTGATTCCAATATCCCTAATATTTACTTTTTCTTTATTGCTTATCTGAATATAGCCATATCCTGTTTCAATTCTATTGGGTTTGATTCCCAACGTTAACAAAGCGTCATTTTTAGCTGAAAATTCAAGCGCTTGCTCAATTATCCGAATAAACTCAGGCTCGTTAAGAATTAAATGATCTGAGGGAGCCACAACAATATTTGCTTCCTTGTTTTCTTGCAGAATTCTATGATTAGCATAGGCTATGCAAGGTGCTGTATTCCGTCTTAAAGGTTCAAGTAATACGTTATCTTCCTTTATTTCAGGTAGTTGTTGGATGATTAAATCTTTATAATTTTTATTAGAAACAACCAGAATATTTTCAGGAGGACAAATGGTTCTAAAACGGTCAAAAGTTTGTTGCAATAAGGTTTTGCCCGTACCTAGTATATCAAGGAACTGTTTTGGTTTTTCATTTCGGCTCAAAGGCCAAAATCGACTGCCAATTCCGCCAGCCATAATAACACAGTAATTGTTTTTATTCATTACTTTTAATTTTTCTTATTTGGAAGGCTTAAAATTAGTACAAATTTCTGAACCTGTTGCCCTTGAATTACAGAAATATTAAGTATTAACTATTTCTTTACCATAGTCGTTTTTATTAACAGTTCAAATTTACTAAATTAGCCGATTACAAAAAGATTTTATAGATTATCAATTTTTCAGTAAAAAAGAAAGATAATAATCAAATTTTACATGTAATACATTGTAAATGAAAATATTCTATCACATTGGCCGTTATTTTATTTTGCTTTCGAAGGTTTTTTCCAGGCCTGAAAAAACTAAAATATTCTTGAAGGCAGTAGTTAGGGAAATGGACAATTTGGGTATTAATTCATTAGGTATTGTGATTATTATTTCAGTTTTTATGGGAGCTGTAATAACCTTACAAACCGCATATAACCTTGAAAATCCATTGATTCCTACCTATCTTGTGGGACTTACTGCAAGAGATTCAATGATATTGGAATTTTCATCTACAATTGTCGGGCTTATTTTAGCCGGGAAAGTAGGTTCAAATATTGCCTCTGAAATTGGTACCATGCGTATTTCTGAACAAATTGATGCACTTGAAATAATGGGGGTCAATTCTGCCAGTCACCTGATTTTGCCAAAAATTATTGGTGCTGTACTTATTAACCCATTTTTAACCATAATAAGTATTTTTGTTGGGATATTTGGAGGTTATTTAGCAACAGTATTTACAGGAGCTATAACGCCTGATAGTTATATTTATGGCATACATTATGTGTTTATTCCATTTTATATTACTTATGCACTGGTAAAAACAGTGGTGTTTGCTTTTATTATTACCTCTGTGCCAGCATATCATGGTTATTATTCATCGGGCGGAGCACTTGAAGTGGGAAGAGCCAGTACCATGGCTGTTGTATACAGTAGTGTATTAATATTATTGTTTAACGTACTATTAACCCAACTAATGCTTGCATGATAGCACTTAAGAATGTATACAAATCTTTTGGAGATAATTCCGTGCTCGAAGATATTTCTGTTTTTTTTGAACAAGGTAAAACCAATTTAATTATTGGACAAAGTGGTTCCGGAAAAACGGTTTTGTTAAAATCTATTATTGGCTTGCATCAAATTGACAGTGGGGAAATTATTTATGGTGACAAGGAATTTTCTCGCATGCCAATCAAAGAAAAAAAAGAAATCAGGAAAGAAATAGGGATGGTTTTTCAGGGAGGTGCTTTGTTTGATTCTGCTACCGTTGAAGAAAATGTAATGTTTCCTCTTGAAATGTTTACTAACATGACAAAAGCGGAAATGCTCGACAGGGTTAATTTTTGCCTCTCAAAAGTAAACCTTGAGAATGTAAATAAACTATATCCAGCAGAAATTAGTGGTGGAATGCAGAAACGTGTCTCGATTGCTAGAGCTATAGCTCTGAATCCTAAATACTTATTCTGCGATGAGCCTAATTCTGGTCTGGACCCTAAAACTGCAATTGTTATTGATCAATTAATTCGCGAATTGACCCTGGAGTTTAATATGACTACAGTTGTAAATACACATGATATGAATTCGGTAATTGAAATTGGCGATAAAATAGTTTTTATTTTTGAAGGTAAAAAATGGTGGGAAGGAAACAGAGATGACATCCTTACCACCGAAAATAAAGAATTGGAAGAATTTATTTTTGCATCGGATTTAATGCGTAAATTTAAACACCTGAAGGTTGATTTATAAATTTTCCAATATATTTAGTATGTCGCCCTCGAGGCTGCTTTCTGGTGTTTCAATAATTCTGCCTGATTCAGTTTTATCCTTAAAAAATATAAATGTAGGCACACGTTCGATATTCATTACAGAAACTGGCGTACCTTCTGCTTGTTTTTTGGTATCTACGCAGAAAATTTTTATCCTATTTGCCTCGTAAGAGAGCATGTTGAAAATTTTAAAAAATCTGGGCACTTCCCTCCTACTATCACTGCACCAGGTTCCCATAACAATGGAAATATTAAGCTCCGCAAGTCCGCCATTAGATTCTATTTTGCACAACACATCCATATCTGGCTGATAATCATCAAACTCAGATTGATACCATTCACTAAAAGGAGCATTTTTCAATCCATTTAAATCACATGTGCCATATAAAATTTCAGCATTCGCCTTTTCATCGAATTTAAGCTGGTTTACAACTTTATTACTGGCACAGCTATAAAAAATTGAAACCAGAAGTATAATCATTAAGTATTTTTTCATCCGTTTCATATTAAATTTGTGAAAAGTAACTATTACCCAAATTGAGCGATTATTCGTTAACACTCATGA
Source organism: Bacteroidales bacterium (assembly GCA_029210905.1). Classification (GTDB taxonomy): domain Bacteria; phylum Bacteroidota; class Bacteroidia; order Bacteroidales; family NBLH01; genus NBLH01. Next base: position 7,677 of record JARGGF010000181.1, read on the forward strand.
GAAAAGTT
>JARGGF010000182.1 GCA_029210905.1 Bacteroidales bacterium
AAGAAGCCAATCATCCTCCGGTTATAAAGCTTTCTACACCCAGTGAAATAAAAGTAAAGGTTGGAGAAAAAGTGACTTTAGACGCTTCCAAAAGTACCGATCCTGATGGTGATCAATTGAGTTTCAGTTGGATTTATTATCCTGAAGCCGGAAATTTTCACCATTGGAGAGGCATAAAACTGATAAATGCCAATTCACCTGTGGTACAATTGGAAATTCCCAAAGAAATAGAACTTGGCATACCAAGAACTACCCATATAATTTTAGAAGTTAACGACAATGGGACTCCGAATGTAACCAGATACCAAAGAGTGCTGGTACATATAATGCAGGCAGAATAGGTTAATGTGCATTTATAATCCTGGTAAAAACAATGAATGCAAACAGCTTGATTATCATTGCTTTGGTCATTGTAAATAGGAGCTCTGCCAAGCTTAAGTTATATATAGATAAGGTTCGGATAAGGTTCTGCCATAGCCGAACCTGTCAAAACAGGCTGCAGCCTTTGAAATATCTTAACCAGTTGCTAAGAATTAAATTTCTGAGTAATCCGAACAAATTCTACAAGTACCCGAACAATAATATTAAACGATCGACAACAAACAATGTTCTTTGTCCTTCGCTGGAAAAGATGATTCATGGATTTATTGTATGTTCACGACAAATTGAGACCATAGGAAAAGATTCGGCATCTGAGTGAAAAGATATGTGTAAATAAAACAAAACGAGTCACAAAAGCCGGAATATTATTTAGGATTTATATAGATTTTGATATACGGTTTTGGTGGAATCTTGCCGGTAGTATTTGGATTACTTTTAATTGCTATTTATGCAATCGGATATTGTGTGATTCGAAAAGCTTTTCTTAAAATAAGGATGTACTAAAAATAAATGGCTACAAACGTAATAATAGGGGGGAAAGTGCTAAATTTGAACGACATAACATTTAATAATCGGCTAAGTAATTCGATAGGTAGGTGCTTCAAAATACCCTATGTTTCTTATTGACATTTGCTGACAACAGGTGTAGGGACCCTCAAAACACATAGATAATTACTTAAAAAGGATTAACATATGGGATACTATATTGATTTGGAAAAAATAACTGTTGATGATTATCGGATAAAATTAGAATCAGCATACTTACCACCCAGCAGGATGATTCTTAAAGACCAATTGGATAAACGATTTAATTATTTTAAGAGTATCGGGATTACAAATGTTAAAGAGTTGCTTCATATACTGAAGAAAAAGGACAAATTCGCAGAACTATCGAAAGTTGATTGTTTTTCGGGTGATTATTTGACAATATTGCTTAGAGAATTAAATAGTACACTGCCCAAGCCGAATAAAATTGCAGATTTTCCAGGGATTTCAAATGACACAGTTGATAAGTTGGAGAAAATTGGGATTAAAAATACTGAGAAATTGTATAATAGCATCTTAACAAAATCCAAAAGACAAAATCTTGCTGATTCAACTGGTATAAGCGACAAAGAGATTTTAGAATTGACTAAATTGACAGACTTATCAAGAATTAAATGGGTTGGAGTGACTTTTGCCCGAATGCTCTACGATCTGGAGATTGACACTGCAGAGAAAGCATCAAAATCAGACCCGGTTGAATTACATGCAAGAATAAACCAGTTAAATAAAGAGAAAAACATTTACAAAGGACATATTGGATTGAATGATATTAAAATATTCGTTAATGCAGCAAAAGAAATACCCTTAGAAATTGAATATTAAAAAATGAATAAACATCAGTTATTTAACACTTAAGCATCATTTTCTACTATTTCAGCCGGATATCCCGATTAAGGCACACCAGTCATGCTTTAATTGCACAAACTTAACGAAGTGACTTTTGACCAAAAGGAAAATAAATTGAAATTAAAATATCGGTGCTTTATATAATTGTTATTAAACGTTTCTGGCTTAAGAATAAATTCTTTCCTCAAAGAATTGTCAAAGTTGATAAATTTTAATTATTTCTGACCAAACAAATTATCAATTATAGCCAGGTAAAATAAACTTAACTACGTTTAAAAACTCTAATTTTCATTTATCTTCGCGCAAATTTTATAGCGGATTAAAATGGAAAAGGAAAAAAGCAGCCATCGGGCGGGGCTGGTCTATATTATGCAGGCATATATACTTTGGGGAGTATTGCCACTATACTGGAAATTGCTGAAACATGTTCCGGCACAAGAAATACTTACGCACAGGATTTTTTGGTCGCTTATATTTATCCTGCTATTGCTTTGGGCCAGAAAAAACCTGAAACTCAAAGCCATTTTCACCAATATAAAATTGATGAAATCCCTGGTAGCCACTTCCATTTTAATAGGAATTAACTGGGGGTTTTATATTTATGCCGTAAATTCAGACCAGATTCTGGAAGCCAGCATGGGCTATTATATCAATCCGCTGGTAAGTGTTTTGCTGGGTTTGATTATCCTTAAAGAAAAGTTGGATACGCTTAAAATAGTTGCTTTACTGCTGGCCGCTGCCGGGGTAATTTATATTACGCTCGACTATGGCGAAGTGCCCTGGTTGTCGCTGATTCTTGCTTTTTCTTTTGGGTTTTATGGTTTACTCAAAAAAATGACACCTATTAATTCATTGCAGGGCCTTGCTGTAGAGACCATGATTCTTTCACCAATTTGCCTGGGATTTATTTTATTTAATTTGATAGGACAAACAGGTTCTTTGTTTATGGTTTCGTGGTCTACCGATATTTTTTTAATTATGGCCGGTGTGGCTACCACCCTTCCTTTGTTTTGGTTTGCAAAAGGAGCTAAAAGAATCCCGCTCTCAAGTGTTGGTTTTTTGCAATATATTTCGCCAAGTATCAGCATGTTGATAGGTATATTTATTTATCACGAAAAATTCGGGCAAACACAATTAGTAAGTTTTGGGTTTATTTGGCTGGCGCTTATTATTTATACCTATTCCTTGTTTAAAAAAAATAAAAAGAAAGTAATTACTGAAATAGAAATGGTTTCATCGGTAAAAATTGAAACATGAAAAAAGTATTAATATTGATGGTGTTTTTAGCTGTTTTTTTTCAGGTAAATTCCCAGACCAAAAGTTATAAAAGAGGCGTTGGCTATGGCTATCATTCTGTAAGTGATATGCAGAATTTTTCTAAGCACATTTCCTGGTGGTATAATTGGGCTGCAGAACCCGATGCCGCTATTCGCACGACATATCAAAATTACGATGTTGATTTTACTCCGATGGCCTGGAATGCAAGCGGAGTTAGTAATGTGAGTACTTGGGTGAGTCAGGACGAAAACGTTAAATATATTCTAGGCTTTAATGAGCCTAATTTTATTGATCAGGCAAATATGACTCCTTCGGCTGCTGCAGCTGCTTGGCCTGGTTTACAGGCTATTGCAAGCGACCACCAGTTAAAACTAGTAGGGCCGGCAGTTAATTATTGTGGTTCATGTGTTTCTGAAGGGGGCACTACCTATAACAACCCCTTTACTTATCTTGATGATTTTTTTACGGCTTGCCCAGGCTGTCAGGTTGATTATGTGGCAATACATTGGTACGGTGGTGGAAATTCTATTGTAGGTTATGTTAACGATGCACGAAAATACAACAAACCAATCTGGGTTACCGAATTTGCTGCCTGGGATAATTCAGTCACGTCGGTTGATGATCAGAAGAAGTACCTTGCCGGCACAGTGAATTTCCTGGAAAGGGATCCTGATGTGTATCGCTATGCCTGGTTTATCGGACGGAGACAATCCGGACAAACCACCTATCCTTATATTGATTTATATAGCTCCAGCGGTCAGTTAACAGAACTTGGTCAATTGTATATGGATATTCCGGTGTATGATCCAAATGACCGGTACGAACTGCCTGCAAGGATACAATCTGAAGAATATTATCTAATGTCAGGCTTGTTTGCCGAACCCACTTCTGATACCGACGGGTTTTTAAATATTGGATGGACCGACAACAATGATTGGGCTGAATATAAAATCAGTGTGCCCGCTTCAGCAACTTATAATATTTATGCACGTGTTGCAGGAACCAAAACCGGAATATTGGATTTGCTTATTGATAATCAATTGGCCGTTTCCATTAATACACCAAACACAGGAGGCTGGCAGACCTGGTCAACTGTTTCTGCCAGTGCTTTTCTTCAGCAAGGTTCACACACCTTAAAAATGCTGGTAAAAGAAGCTGGCTTTAATATTAACTGGCTTGAAATATCAACAGGGGCTGTAGGCGTAGAACCAATTAAACTCGGGGAAGTTGGTATTTATCCCAATCCAGTTTGCGATGGTATTCTGCAGCTTACGATGAGTAATGTTGCTATTGGCAAAAAATATCAGTTTACCTTATCGGATGCTTCAGGCAAGCAAGTTTATCACAAGAAAATACAGCTGGAAAGCACTGCTATTCAATTAAATATAAATGAAGAAAAGAAAATGACACCAGGGCTTTATATTTTGAAAATAGAAGGCCCAAGGGATAACATGAGCAAGAAAATCTTAATTGAATAAATTGCTTAGATCTGTTAAGTTCTAAAATATACCGCTTTTAAATTGTTTATCAGAGGTTGATGAACAAAGATATTGATTCGCTTTTCAGTAGCCACGGGCTTTAGCCCGTGGTATATGAATAAGAACTTCTGGCTTTAGCCTAAAAATAAATATTTGGGCTGAAGCCCATTCTTAAGTTAGATTTTGAACCACGGGCTGAAGCCCGTGGCTATTGATAAACTTTATTTTAAAGTTATATGACCAAAACTAATTTGCGATATTAAATAGAACTTAGCCCTTAGATCTGATTTTTTACAGATCGAATATGATACGGCTATATCTATAAGCCTAATTCCCAATTAAGGTGTTTACACTTTAAAATAGCCGGATAAACTACTAAGTGTTTCAGCCTGACTGGAGAGCTCTTCAGAACTTGAAGCAATCTCTTCACTTGCAGCAGCATTTTGCTGAGAGATCCTGTTCATCTGTTGAACGGCATTATTTATTTCATTTATCCCAATTTGCTGTTGTTGACCAGCCTCTTTAACATCAACAACCAGTTTAGTTGTTAGTTCAAGTTCTGGAATTAAGGCCATCAGATCGTTTTCTGCTTTTTCTGAAAGAGAAAGGCTCTGCTGGGCCAGTGAAACAATATCTGCAGCAGCAACTTTACTTCGTTCGGCCAGTTTCCTTACCTCGGCTGCCACTACGCTAAAACCTTTACCTTGTATTCCCGCCCTGGCTGCTTCCACAGCTGCGTTTAATGCCAATAAATTTGTCTGGAAGGCAATTTCGTCAATAATTTTTATTTTTTCTGAAATGGTTTGGCTTGCATGTCGGGCTCTGGCTGAAATTTGTGATACAGATACAATACTTTTTAAAGAATTTTTAGCTTTTTCGCTAGCCGCTTTTGTCTGGTTAGTGCTTTCTATAATGTTAGCAGTTATTTCTTCCACACTGGCCGAAACTTCCTCTACGGAAGAGGCCTGTTCATTTGCACCCTCAGCCAGTTGCTGCGATGTGCTGCTAAACTGCCGCGATGCTGCAGAAGTATTTGCAGAAGCAGTAATGATATTTTCAATAATTTCTCTAAGATTTTCAAGCATCTTCCTTAATACAAATACCAATTCACCTAATTCATCATCACGATCGCTGAGCTCAATACCCGCGTTTAATTTTCCTAAGGATATCTCTTTAGCAAAAGCAACGCTTTTTTCTATAGGGCTACTTATATTTTTGGCAACCAGATAAATTATCCCAATCAGGACAAACATGCCTATCAGCCCTATAATTATTGACATGATAAAGTTTTGCTTAGCAGACTGCATAATAATATTTTCAGGTACAATAATGGCAAGTGTCCATGAATCGGGTGCACTCCCTACCTTAATTGGAGAAAAAGAGCAATAAATCTCTTGATTTTCGGCATCATTTGCCATGAAAGAAAATTTTTCGCCTTTTTTAATTTTATCTAAGTAATTTGTTTCCTGAGTTGGGGTTAAGTTTAATTCATTTAGGTTTTTACCGATAAATTTTCCATTTGGATGTGCAATTATAGAACCGTCATTTGCAATAAGCATGGCATAACTATTTTCAAATGGCTTAACATCTTTAATTATTGCAACAAAGCTTTCCAGCGGAAAATCAATGCCTACCACACCCTGAAATTTCCCATCAATTATTATTGGAGTAACAATATTGGTTTCCAGAACTTTGTCATTATCAGAACCGGTATAGGAATAATAATAGGGGTTCACAATAATCTCGTTGCGGCCTTCTTTTACTGTTGAGTATAATTTACCTGATAATACTTCGGCTGAATCCTGTTCAATATATTCGCTAAGTTTAATTTGTCCGTTTTCTTTGTAATAGATGTATCTGAAATTGCCCAAAATGGTACTCCCTATTTTATTTTTGTACAAATAGTCCAGCGAATCAATGGAATTGGTTTCGCAGATACTCCATACTGAAAGAAATTCGGATGTGTTTTCAAGGTTTGTTCTTAAAATGTTGGCAAGAATTTCTCTCCTGAAATTTACTGGTAAATTCTGTGAGTTTTCAAAAATGGTTGAAATAGTATTTGTTGAAGTAAGATACGACTCAAGTGACACTTTAGCCTGGTTGGCAAATTGCGCAGCGTAAGAATCAGAAAGCCTGGTAGCATCCATATAGTTTTTTGTTCTGGTACGCTCACTAATGATACCTAATGCTGTAATATAAATAACAATTGATGGAACCAGAATGTACACGATTAATCTGGATCTTAACCTTCTAAACTTAATATTCATAGTTTTACTCTATTAAAATGATAGTAATAACACCAAACAATCTGCCCTTAGGTTGTTTGCCAAGAATAATTTAAAAAATTACAGGAATTATGCCACTATAAAGCAAAACAATCAAGTCCTTGTAATTAATGTACTGCTTTTCCATAGATTTTAGTTAATTCTATGAATGGTAAGAATTGAATTAAACTATTCAAGTCTTAAAACCGGAAAATATTTATTTTGTAACAGATATTCGAAATCTTTATAGTTTACAATACCATACATGGCCTGTGGCTCTATTGCTGTAATTATTTTATACTTATAAATTTGATTAACAGGTATATAATAATATTTTGCAGGATCAAAGTCTGTTTCATGCTTTTGCTTTTCAACCTGGGCATACCAATTTTCCAGTTCCTCGTCTACACTCTTATTTAATTTATTGATTTTGTATTGCCAGACATTGTAGGTGGCTGGTAACTCAGTTCCGTATTTAAAGAAAGAACGTTTTAACCAATTACACAGCAGGGTGTCATTTTTAGGAATCAGGTAACCTTTTGGTGGCTTTACGTCGAGTATTGATTTAACCAGGGAATGATATTCTTCCACCACAAAAACAGAATCTTTTCCTGTTTCAATGGAAATCAATGGGTATTTTAATGGGATGTTGCCCTTAAAATGATCCATTCTAATTGAAACCGGCTGTTCACTTTCCTGCTTGAGAGAACCCCTTGCTTCATCTACCATTTTTTTTATCTCCTGGTGGTGTTTTGCAACCATTTTCAGGATTGCAAGGCAGGTGCTCATTTGACTTTTTGCACGTCTTTCCAATAAGTCCAGAGAATCTCTTCCTCTTTTTCCTTCAATAATAAATGCAAT
>JARGGF010000183.1 GCA_029210905.1 Bacteroidales bacterium
AACTAAGAGATGTTAGTGGAAATGTTTCTAGCCTGACACTTACATTAACAAAAGATTTAGCTAAAGCTGATGTTGTAGATATCCCGGGTGTAATTCTTGGAGCACAAGATAATACTGCTGAAAAACCAATGTATTCCATCATCGAAGATGCTACTTACTCAATCGCAGAAGGAAATGCTGATGCTAATATCCAGGCAAAAATTGATTTTGTATGTTACTCTGATGTTAAAAATGGTACCCATCTGGCCTCTCCTGGCGCTAACTGGGCAGGCACAAATTATGAAACTGACTTTGCAGCATGGACAACCAAAAATGAAAGCTTTTTTATCCTTGATGCGCCTTTTGATATATATGATTTTGGAATCTTAACCAAAACAAAAATCAAAACAGCATACGATGATGCGGAGACGATAGATGCAACAGTTGTAAAAAGAAAAACTAAAGATATGGCTGCTGATAAAATTTACCTTCTTAAAACATATAATGGTAAATACGGTGCTATTAAAGTTAATTCTGTTACAACTGGGACTACTGGTTCCGTAAACTTTGATATCAAGATAGAAAAATAAAGATTGATTAACAATGATGATTTAAAAAGACCTCTAGTTGGAATCCTCACTTGAGGTCTTCTTTTCTAATATCAGACTATTAATATGAATAAAGTTATTATTTCTATAATTAGTGCAATCCTCTTCCTATCTGCTTGCAAAAAAGAACAACTATCTGATATTCAGCCAACTATTGAACTAAAAGTTGCATCAGGCTTTATTTCAGAAGATACTGAGCTTGGTGCGGGTGTTCAATACAAAGTTGGTGTGATTGCTTCTGCTGAAAATGGTGAAAACCTGACCAATATTATTATTAAATCCAATGGAAATACCATCTTCGACAATGGCTACAATGCTCCTTCCCTGGCCGAAGAGATTACCTTGACCAAAAGTAACGAATCTAGTGAAAAATTAACCTTTATCATTCGAAACAAAGCCAGGCTGGCTGATAGCATTTCCATTACTATAAAAAAAGCTGAAATTGGATTTGGTTCCATAATAAAATACAGCTCGGTTATTTTAGGATGTAATGAAAACACCAACACTGGAAATTACTATTCACTGGCAAATAACCTTGTTTATACCCAATCTGAAGCATTTAATAATCAGGATGTTATTGATATAATCTATTTTTTTGACCCAGCTGGTGACGAAAATGCCCTGGGATCTCCAGGAGCAAATTTAGCTGGTATTCTCACCGGAAGTGATGCTCCAGATAACTGGACCATATTACGAACTACAAGATACAGCCGCAGCCCTATTTCAATTAAAGCTGATGAATTTAATAATGCCCTGAATGACAGCCTGATAATTGCAAACCTTTTTACAGATGGAGGCCGAAAAGCAAAGACACTTTCTACTAGCCAATTTTGGGGATTCGTGAACAATGAAAACAAATATGGCATTATAAAAATTGAAGATGTAACTGGTCAGTCCACGGGTACGCTTCAATTTAGCCTGATTATGCAAGCAGAATAACATTTATTATTCATTCCAAAAATGATATTACTGCTATAATATTGATTAACCGCTTTAAATTTGCCTCATAATGAACAAAATATTCATCACCATTGTGTTTTTTCTTATTTCAGCCAATGTATTTGCCCAAAAGAATTTACAAGGTTTTGTTTATGATAAAAATTCAAAGGAAGCTTTGTCAAATGTTAATTTATATCTAATTGATATTCAAAAATATAGCACAACAAATGAAAGCGGTAAATTTGTTTTTGACAATTTGAACAGTGGAGAATATCAAATAAAAATAACTTGCATTGGTTATATCGATACTTCAATTACGATAAATACCGCAAATATTGAACCTCTTCAAATTTATCTGCTGCAAAAAGATCAGAAAATAGGAGAAGTAATTGTAACAGCTGACCGAAGACCCAGAAACCTGGAAGATATACCTGCCCGGCTGGATGTAATTACACCCAGGGAGGTAAAATCATACCCGGCTACCAACGTTGATAATTATTTACAAGCCATCCCTAACGTTTATGTAAACAGAAGCTGGGGGATTTTTTCGAAAAACTCAAGCGTCACTATGCGTGGAATGGATGGAACAGCCAGGGTTTTGGTGCTGCTTGACGGAGTACCACTCAATCAGTCAGCAGGTGGGGGAATAAACTGGCATTTGATTGAATCAGAACAAGTTGAAAAAATTGAAGTGCTAAAAGGGCCAGCATCAGCACTTTATGGCAATAATGCCATGGGTGGGGTAATTAACATCATTACAAAAAAGAACGAGAAAAGAACAGCGGCAGGTGGCTCTTTGCAAGCTGGAACGTACAAAACTATCGGTGGCAGCTTAAACTTTGGCAATAATTTTATAAAAAATAACAAAGGTGTCTATTGGTCAGGCGATGCATTTTACCGGCAAGGGGATGGTTATATTATTGTTCCGGAACATGAAAGAGATAGCACTGATACTCCATTGGCTATTAAAGAATACAGTTTAAATTTATCAAGTGGCTATCGTTTCAATAAAAACCATATAATTGACTTTGGAATAAGACTTTATGATGATAAGCGTGACGAAGGAATTCAGGTTTTTGAAAAAAATGGCTCTTACCTTAAATATACAACACAAAATTATAAAGCTAATTATACTGGCAATATTCATGGTTTTAACATTTATGCCAATGCCTTTTACCATATCCAGGATTATTATGAACTGGCCGAAAGATTAAACGAAACCGGCGACAGTTATAAACTTTATGATAGAAATCAAACCAGCAAAGATTATGGAGTTTGGCTGAATATTGTAAAAAAGGTAGGCAACAACGATGAACTTTCTTTTGGAATTGATTACAAACATGGAAATTTTGTAGCCGAGGATATTTATTTCACTTCAACCGATTATTCGCTCAGAGGCGGCGACATCGATTTTTATGCTCTCTTTTTACAAAATGATTTAAACTTGCTAAATGGCAATCTGATAGTTAGCGCAGGATTAAGAGCAGATATTGCCCAATTTAAAAATGGATACCTTTTAGTGCAGGCTCCTACGCCGGTTACTGCCTTTGAGAACAACCTGAGCGAATCATTTCGTGAAACAAACTGGAATAATGTCAGTCCGAAAATAGCAGTTCGATATAAATTTAGACCATACTTACATACGTATCTTTCATTTGCCACCGGATTTATGCCTCCAAAATTAGACGACATGGTAAGCTCACGTAAAGTAAACACCGGGTTTAAAATTGCAAATCCTGATTTAAAACCAGAAACACTAACTAATTATGAACTGGGTTTTGATATATTTCCTTCAGACAAAATAAAATTAAATCTTTCTGCATATTATTCACTTGGCAATGATTTTCAATATTTTGAAGGTACCGGAGACACTGTAGACATTGATCGTCCAGTGTTAAAAAGAGAGAATATTTCGAATGTTGAAATTTATGGTCTCGAAGCTGCAATAAACTATCAACCAGCGGATTATGTTACATTAAAAGCTAATTATACTTACAATCACTCAGAAATAAAAAAATTTAACCTAAGTGCTTATTCCGGTGATGATTTGAGCGGCAAGCTCATTGCAGAAACTCCACCACATCAGGCTTATCTCGGAATATTCTTCACCAATAAAATTGTAGATATTAATCTGGTTTTCAATTATGTAAGTGAAATGTGGCAGGATGAGCTGAACACCGCCAAACTAGCAGCTTACAATACATTGGATTTACGGTTGCAAAAAAGCATTACGCATTTCAACTTTTCAATCGATATACAGAATATCTTTGATTATCAATACATTGATAAAAAAGGAGGCTTGGCACCGGGAAGATTTATCATGGCTAAAATAGGGTTTCAATTATAGCTGAGATTCTTTCCTAAAGATTCAACGAATGCATAGAAATTTTATTTAGAATTATTCTAAATAATCTTGCAAGATTCAAAAAATCATTATAATTTTGCCTCAGGTTAATAAAAGATTTTCCCATCTTTTTATTTTTTATGAAATATAAAATAAGCACATATATAAATGGTGATAGACCTAAAGTACTATTACCCGATAGAGAAATATTAAAACACCTTGGTGAAGAAGGAATAAGAAAAATTGTTAGTGATCATTACAATTTAGTGCATCAAAGCGAAATATCCCATCTTTTTCCGAAAAACGCGGAGGCATTGGAACAGGCAAAACTAAGATCTTCTGATTTTTTTATTCAAATAATGGGCGGCCCCACCTACTATAAGGAAAACCGGGGAGCACCTATGATGACAAGACGACATGCTCCATTTAAAATAACACCTGAAGCAAGAATTGTTTGGTTAATCTGTTACCAGGAAGTATTTAAAAGTTTGGAACTTCCTGAAAATTTAAAACAATCCTATTGGGATTATCTGGATAAGTTTTCAATGTGGATGGTAAATACCATAGACGAACAAAAATATAAACCATTTCAGGTGAATCTCTAAAAGATATTTAATTGATATTGAATAATTTATCGTAAATTTATAAGTTAATAGAAAATTCTAAAATTAAAATTATGGCAAACATTACATTAAAAGGAAACCCAATTAATACAATTGGTGAATTACCTGCAGTTGGCAGTACTTTAAAAGACTTTGAACTGGTTAAAAACGATTTATCAAAAACCAGCCTAAAAGATTTTTCAGGTTCAAAATTAGTTTTGAATATTTTTCCTAGTCTGGATACAGGCACCTGTGCTGCTTCAGTGAGAAATTTTAATAAAGCAGCTGCTAATCTGGAAAACACTAAAGTTTTATGTATTTCAAGGGATTTACCTTTTGCACAAGGTAGATTTTGTGGGGCTGAAGGTATTGAAAATGCAATTACTTTATCAGATTTTAATACAGGTAAATTTGGTAAGGACTATGGTCTGGAGATTGCAAATGGTCCTTTGCAAGGCGTTCATTCAAGGGTAGTTATTGTTGCAGATGAAAATGGCAAAATACTTTATACGGAGCAAGTTCCGGAAATTGTAGACGAACCGAACTATGATGCAGCCCTTTCTGCATTAAAATAACAAACTAATTTCAAACATATTTGTAGTTAACCGTCGTATGGAAATAATTTTCTGCAACGGTTATTTTTTTCTCTCACATTATTGATTATGAGAAAAATATCAAATTAATAGCGATATAATCGCATTTGGTAAATCATCCTACCCTGCTATTTTAGTTCAAAAAATCAGAAAATTATTTAACTTTGCAATTCAATTACTAATTAAAAGGGGTGTTTGCATATAATTTATATTTTAAAGAATTCACCCCCTGTATTTCACAACATAAAACAGAAAAATGGCAAAACTATATAGCGAAATTGACAAAACGCTCTTAAAATCGATTCCGAACCCTAGTAAAGAAGCATATGAGATTAAAATAAAAATTCCTGAATTTACTTTTTTAGGAGTACAAGAGCAACCTGATTTTGCAACAATTTATCTTACTTTCTATCCCAATAATAAAATAATTGAGCTCAGATCACTAAAACAATATTCCTATCACTTGCGTGATATTGTAGTTTCATACGAGAGGCTAACCAATATTTTCTACGAGCATTTAATGGAAGTGTATGAGCCTGTAAGGCTGCGTTTTGTAATGATTTGTAATCCTCGTGGCGGCATTAGTTCAAAACTTACCATTGATTCTGATTGGAGCGTGCGCGGAGGCGAAGAAAAATTTAATGACTGGAATAAGAATGAAGATGTTTGGGGAGTAACAATGTAAAAAAATCAACTACGTGATAATTTAGCATATTATCCCAAGCATTTGCTCTTGGGATAATAGAGCATTTATGTAGCACAGCTTTGAAATGCTGTGCTACGGGTGGCTTAAAGTAAAATCGATTGTTACTGTCGATTTTTCAGATCCCTGTGAAACGTCTTTTGTCTCCTTCTGAGATAGCGCTTTATCTTCTGCAGTTCCATCAAAGGTCCAAATACAGCATTTACTGGTACATCTACACTTTTATTTTTTGTATCAGGCGGTTCATCCTCATTGCCAATCATGCAGGGACCATCAACCTCCTTTTCAGTGGCAATTTTCAGGGATCCCTTTTCTGAAGTAGCTTTGATCAGCAAGAAATATGTACCATCTTCCATAAATGTTATTTTTATTCAGGCATCTGAAACCTGGCCGCCTTCAAACACACTTTCATTGGATAAGTCCTGTACCTTTGCATCCTTATCAGTGGTTTGGTTAATTTTGGCAAACCTCTTTGTTCTATCCTTGCAGATGTGCTATGCCAGGAATTCTTGACAATTAATAAACGGTCCTGCCCTTAGCAAATAGTGAAACATCCAAAGTAAATGAAAAACAGAGGATTATATATCTTTTCATGGCTTATAATTTAATAAATTCAACTCTTCGGTTAAGTGCCTTATTAGCAGGAGTGTCGTTAGGTGCAACAGGTTGGCCTTCGCCCATACCATCTGATTCTATGCAGGAAGCATCGATACCAAATATTTTAACCAATTCTTTTTTAACGGATTCACCACGCTTTTTAGAAAGATCAAGATTCGCAGCATCAACTCCATCGGCATCGGTATGGCCGACTATTTTAATGCGAACATTGGGATTATCCGTTAAAACTTTAGCAATTTCTTTAAGGGTACCATATGATTCCGGCTTGACAACATCCTTATTTACATCGAAATAAATTCCATAGCTTACAAGTTTGCCATCAGTAAGGAGTTTACTACGCATATCAGGGGCTGCGTCGGTAATCCGTAAATTTGAAATATAAGAACCACAGGAAGCGCCTCTGTATAATTTGAAGCAAATACGATTAGGTTTGGCACCATCAAATAAAAGTGTGGGCATATCCAAAACTTTTGCCGATTGATGATAAATACGTAATCTCCGGTTCTGAACCCAGACGATTACATGATTTACCTTCTCAGATTTAGGACAATTAATTCTGGAATCTGCAATAACTTGATTTTGACCTGATTTATAACCAGTTGCACGCCAGTTATCTCTTTCAATAAGTACTTTAGCACCGGTAAGTCCGGGCAAACCGTTTTTATCTAATTCGAGAGGTTTGGTTTCTTCATATAGCACCAATTCTGCAGCTATTCTTCCCCCGGTTTTTTTAGGTACAATGTCGAACTCAACTATGAAATTTTTCGGCAACTCCAGTGTTTTTAGCAAAGCGTAGGTTCCCTCTCCGCTATTCAAATTAAACCAATTGCCGGGAGCAATGTTTAGGATATTAATTTCACCGGCAGCATCGGCTGTCCATAAAGCAGGAAAATCTCCAACAGCATCCTGACTGAAATCATCAAACAAAATCACTGTTTCGCCCGGCACAAAATCATATTTCGAGAAAGATTCAAGTTTAGTGGTATCAGATTTTTGAGATTCTTTTTTGTTATCGTCAATCGGTTTATTATTAGAAGTTTGTTCATTAGCTTTGTTTTGCTTTTTATCTCCTTTAAAAAGTTTTACTATTCCTTCCTCTGCCTTATTTAATCCTTTATCAATTCCCTGATCGGTTTTTTGATTTGCCTTGTTAACGGACTTATTCTCCACTTTTCCTTTTTCATCGACAGTCTGCGCTTGAAGTGTAAATGAAATGAAAAATAACACTAATAGAATTACCT
>JARGGF010000184.1 GCA_029210905.1 Bacteroidales bacterium
AGAAAAAATTTATAAAGGTTTATTGTAACTTAATTAGGCAAATTAAAATTATTTTTTAACTTTTAACGATATACAAAATTAGCTTATTTTAGCCAAATTTAAGACATTTACTATTGACAAAAAACATCTGCAGATTAACAAAATGAACGAAGAAAGAGTTGTCATTGTTGGCTATAAACCTATACCAGGCAAGGAACCTGAGTTAATTAGATTAATCAAAACCCATGTTGATCATTTGCGAAATGAGGGTTTTGCATCCGAAAGAAATCCAATAATAATGCAATCAAAAAATGGAGCTATTCTAGAGGTATTTGGATGGAAATCAAAAGAGGCTATTGAAGCTGCACACAAAAATGAAAAAGTTCAAAAAATGTGGGAAGAATTTGCAAAGGTTAGTGAATAAGTTCCCATCAATATGATTGCTGAAACGGGCGAATTGTTTTCGGAATTCTCACCAATTGATTAAATTGCATCTTTTCAACGGAATTTTATTAAGTAGATAACTAAATATTTTTACAACTAACTAATAAACAAGAGGATATGCTTGGATTAAGAACTGCTGTTTACAAGGTTCCAGACCTAAACAAAGCTAAAGAATGGTATACAAAAGCATTCGGAGTAAAACCTTATTTTGATGAACCTTTTTACGTAGGTTTTAATATAGGAGGCTATGAACTTGGGTTATTACCAGAGGAAAAGCCATTTTCTGAGAGATCTGATAATGTGGTAATCTACTGGGGGGTAGAGCAAATTGATAAAGAATTTAATGCTTTGATCAAACTTGGTGCTACCGAACATGAAAAGCCAACAAATGTAGGCGGGGAATTAATGGTGGCCAGCGTAAGGGATCCCTGGGGTAATGTTCTCGGAATTATATATAATCCTCATTTTAAGATTTCAAACTAAAAATTAAAGAAAAAAGCATGCAAACAATTTTAGGAGCAGGTGGTGCTATTGGCATTGAATTAGCCAAAGCGCTTACAAATTATACCAACAATATTAGATTGGTAAGCAGAAATCCCAGTAAAGTGAATGAAACTGATGAGTTGTTTAAGGCAAATCTTTTAGATAAGAAGGAGGTTATAAATGCAGTAGAAGGTGCTGAAATTGTGTACCTAACTGTTGGATTAACTTATGATATTAAGGTATGGAAATCAAGCTGGCCAGTTATGGTTGCCAATGTAATTTCAGCATGCAAACATCATAAGGCAAAACTGGTATTTTTTGATAATATATACATGTACGATGGAACGAATTTGGACCCAATTACAGAAGACCTGCCGATAAATCCACCAAGTAAAAAAGGCAAAGTAAGGGCGCAAATTGCCCAGATGATTTTGGATGCCCACAAAAATGGTGAAATAGAAGCACTTATTGCGCGTGCGGCTGATTTTTACGGGCCCTCGGTGAAAGATGTAAGTGTGCTTACCGAAACTGTTTTTAAACCGCTTAGCAAGGGTAAAAAGGCTCAATGGTTAGGCAGTATCAACTGTAAACATTCCTACACTTATACACCAGATGCAGGAAAAGCAACAGCCCTTCTTGGCAATTCACCAGACGCTTACGGAGAAGTATGGCATTTGCCAACTGCACCAAATCCATTTACAGGCAAAGAATGGATTGAAACAATTGCCAAAGAATTTGGAGCCAAACCAAACTATCAGGTGGCTGGCAAATTTATTGTAAAAATTATGGGTCTTTTTATACCAATAATGAAAGAATTGCACGAAATGCTCTATCAATATGACAGGGATTATGTTTTCAACAGTGATAAATTTGAATCGAAATTTGACTTAAAACCAACACCATATATTCAAGGAATAAGGGAAATAATGAATATCAATTATTCAAACTGATCGGGCAGAATTCATTATCATTTTGATATTTAATCAATTACCTTAAATCTGATGGCTTGCCCTCCTCCGGGAGCAAGCCTTAATTTTATTGTATCATTCGCAATTACACTTAGTTGCCTTATGTCAATTTCTATAGGGTTAGTTTTCCAGTCAGTATTTTCTGAATCGGAGTATATTTCGGCAATGTAACTTTTGTCTTTATCCAGAAAGTTTAAATTAATTTCTAAGGTTCTGGCATTTTCATCGGTAATACTTCCCAAAAACCAATCATTACTATTAATGTCTTTCCTTGCTATGGTCACATAATTACCAATTTTTGCATTCAATACTTTGGTTTCAGCCCAATCAACAGGTACATCTTCAATAAATTGAAAAGCCGGCTGGTCTTTGTAGTTTTCAATCAGATCAGAAGCCATTTGCAAAGGGCTGTAAAATACAACAAATAGCGCCAACTGCTTGGCAAGTGTTGTATTTACACGACTAGTACCTTTATCCTGATCGTTCCATTTGATTCTTTTACCAGCATTTTTGTATTGAATATCGAAAATTCCTGGAGTATAATCAAGGGGTCCTGCCAGATTTCTGGTAAATGGCAGAATTGTGTGATGTTCAGGAGGATTTCCATCGCTCCATCCATTCCATTCCATGCCCCGTGCACCTTCACGGGTCATCATATTTGGCCAGGTTCTTCTTATCCCTGTTGCTTTTATAGGCTCATGGGCGTCAATCATAATGTGGTACTTTGCTGCCGTTTCTACAACTTTTTGATAGTGGTTTACCATCCACTGACCATGATGATGTTGACCCAGCGGACGAATAGGGCCGGCATATCCTGTTTTTACCACTTTTATCCCTAGTTTTTGATACATTGAAAAAGCTTCTTCTAGTTTTTGCTCATAATATTCTGCATCTCCACCAGTTTCATGATGCCCAATAAGTTGAACGCCCTTATTTTTTGCATAATCTGCAATTGCCTCTAAATCAAAATCTTCATAGGGAGTAATAAAATCAAAAGCATGTTGTGCGCCCCAGTTTTCCCAGCCTGTATTCCAGCCTTCGGCCAATACTGCAGGAATATTGTGTTCCGCAGCAAAATCAATGTATTTTTTCATATTCTCGGTAGTAGCGCCATGTCTTTCTCCTAAAGTCCATGTATTTACGCCCAGGTGCATGCCCCACCAGATTCCAATATATTTCATAGGTTGAATCCACGAAACATTGGCTATTTTATTAGGCTCATTCAGATTTAAAATAAGATTTGATTCTGCCAATTCTGCTGCAGAACTGGCTATTTGGATGGTTCGCCAGGGAGATAGCATTGGTGCCTTTGTTTTTACTTTTATGCCATCTGGCCAGGGTACCAGTTCGGTTTTGAAACTTGTGCTTTTACCAGGTACTTTTAGCATAGTCATGCCTGCATAGTTGGTCAGATTGGCCTCATGGATACAGATGCATATATTGTCTAAAGTTTCAGCTGTAAAGGGAGTGTTAGCTGATGGTATTTCACTAATCTTATTATTTGAATACAATGCTTCGTATGAATCAAAATTAGCTGGTATCCACCATGCATTGTAATCATTAGCAAAATTGAATTCAGTGAGTTCGTTGCTGATGAACAAGCTATCAACTCCCTCTTGCTCAGGTATTTCATATCGAAAACCTATTCCATCATTATACACTTTAAATTCCAGTTTTAATGCTCTCCCAGGTTCTGAAATTTCTTTTAAATGTATAAGAGTCTGGTTGAATTTGTTTATTATTTTTTTGTTTTCGCCCCAAACCTGCTCCCAGTTTTCATTTATAGTGGAAGTCTCAATATTTTGAATCAAAAAATTACTATCCAAAGCGGCCTGATTTTTAAATTCAAAACCTAATTTTGAGGGTAGTAACAAGCAGGTTTCTTTATAATAAACAGAGTAAAATGGCTGATTATTAATGAGTTCAAATTTTACTTTAATGTTTTGATCTGGAGAATCTGTAGTTATCTCCTTAAGCTTTTGATTAGAGCAAGCTGTCAGAAATATTGCAAAATAAAGTGCAAAATGAATTTTAAAAATTGATGTAAGATTCATGGGCGTAATTTTTTTAATGAATTTAGCGACTATATCATTTCCTTAGGAAGATGGTATGTCAGGAAGCTGGCTAATTCGAAATATTTTGTGTTTTACCTTCGTTATTAATTCTCCAGATTACGTTATTACCTTTAATTTCTGCTGAGAAAAAAGATTTTGTAGCTTTTAAATTAAAAGAATAATTTAGTTTGTTTATTTTTAATCCAATTAGCTCAAGCTCAGTCAATTTGGATGCATATTTTTTGAATGTTGCATGGTAGTTTTTTTGGAAATAATAGATTTTTCGAAGTTCCCATTTCATTTTTTCATCTTCGTTTAAAGAAAATTGTACTTTTCCTTTGCCAGGCTCTAAATCTGAAAACTGCAAGAATCCCCACATTTCAGGATAATGCATATTTATTAATCCTTGCGGTGACCACACCCAATTGTATTCAGGGAATGGTTTTCCAGTTTGAGGATCAATTTTTTTCTTGTATTTGCCATCCACAATTTCGTATTGCCACTCAACCCTGGAAAACCCAATTCTCCATACATCCTTATTTTTTGGAATACCAGCACCTCCTTCCTTTAATATTTGCAATGGGAATGCGAGCTCTACAGTCCATTTTTCGTCAATGTCTGAAGGATCGTTTAATGTTCCGTAAATTTTAACTGCGGATTTTAAACCTGCTATATCCCACGTATTTACGGCAGGACCACCATCACGATAAGGTTTAACCAAAAGTAAGTCCCAAACAGTGTTTAAGGCATTCATTTCAAACTCAAAGTACTTATGAGTATCGCCATCAGGATCTATAAATACTTCAAAATCATTGTCGTAGAAAATAACAGTATCTCGCTGCTGAAGTTGGCCGTTGATATGTGGTTCCATTAATTCTGCGGCAATATAAAGATATTGGTCATCCCAGAGCAATTTTGCACGGGTCTGATAAAGAGGCTCAACTTCCCCTTCAATGTCAATAAAATTTTCTGTCCATTCTGCCTGTTGCCAGCATTTTTCGTCAAGAATTCCATCGATTATAAGCGGTTCCGTTGTTTTGTAGCAGATATAACTTCTTGGATTAAATTCTATTTTTGGAATAGGAAACTTATTATTAATTTCCTGGTTTAAAGCTGTTTCTGCAAAGAAACTAAGGATTATTAGCAACAATGAAAAATTCTTTACTCTTTGTATCATGATTTTATTTTTCTAGTTCTTTCTTTTCATAAAATTATATGCAATTTATTATCGCTTCATATTTTAAGATATGAGCTATTGCGTTTTAAAAGTTGAACTCTTTCAGAGTTCTTTTAAATTACTTTATTCTTACCCAGAATAATTATTAATAATAATCCTGAAAGGATTGAACCATGAATAACCCTGCATAGAATGCAGGGAAAAAGTAAATAAAACATCCGCCAGAACCCTGATAAGGGTTCAACAATCTTCAAATCATTTTAAATACAATCACTAATCTTCTAATTATTCATATGGCTTTTTCCCCAGAATAAAAACTAAATCTCCCCCAGCCATAATTTGTTGATGACTGATTGACAGCTTGTTATATGATTTTCCATTTAGCAATATTTCTTGAATGTAAATATTTTCGTCTGAATGATTAACTGTTTTTATGGTGAATTTTTTTCCCTCTGGCAGTTGAATTTCGGCTGATTCCACCCATGGCGATGTTAAATCATAAATTCCATTGGCAGGATTAACGGGATAAATCCCCATTGCAGAACAAACCAGCCAGGCCGACATTTGTCCGCAATCCTCGTTGCCACAATAGCCATTGGGTTTATTGCTATATTGTGTTGTAATAATTTGATTGACAAGCTCTTGTGTCCTCCATGGTTTATCAATATAATTAAATAAATAGGCCACATGATGGCTGGGTTCATTGCCATGTGCATATTGTCCAATCATTCCGGTGCTAAAAATTGGAAGCTTATCATCAGCTAAAGGATAATAATTGAACATAGAATCGAGCTTTGCAGTAAAAGCTTTTTTTCCAAGCATATTTACCAATGAATCAATATCTTGTGGAATTGCCCAGAAATATTGCCAGGCATTGCTTTCGCAGAAATATTCGGTGTATTCTTTGGGTATAAAATTGCTTATAAATTTACCATTTTTATTTCTGGGTCTGAAAAAAGTTGATGATTTGTCGTAGAGTTTTTCCCAGTTCGTGGAACGTAAGGTAAAGTACTGATAATCTTCTTCTTTATTGAGTGCTTTTGCAAACTGGGCAATGCACCAATCATCATAGGCGTATTCAAGCGTTTTCGAAACGGACCAGTGCCCTTTATTTTTTCCATCTGCAGGCACGTAGCCATATTTTTTGTATTCTTCCAAATCCCAGGCATTGCTTTTAGCTGTCTGTTTGCAAGCTTCGTAAGCTTTCTCAACATCCATTTTTATTCCCTTGAAATAGGCATCAACTATCACTGGTACAGCGTGATAACCAATCATCATATTGGTTTCGTTTCCGGCCATTGACCAAACAGGTAACAGGCCTGTTTCGTCATAGTGCCCTAAAAATGAAGCAATAAAATCACTCACATTATCAGGGCAAACCAGTGTATAAAGCGGATGAGCGGTTCTGTAAGTATCCCAAAGTGAAAAAGTATCGTAGCGTTTATATCCAATTGCTTGTTTTATTGTACCATCAGCAGCTTTTAACTTTCCATCCACATCGCTATGCAAGGATGGAGTTAAAAAGCAATGGTATAAATTGGTGTAAAATACTTCTTTTTGATAATCAGTACCTTTAATTTTAATGCAGGCCAATTGTTTTTCCCATGTTTCTTCAGCATCAGCCACAGCCTTGTCAAAATCCCATCCGGGCAATTCTGATTCAAGGTTTTTTTGCGCCCCTTCAATTGATGTGGACGAAAGTGCCAGTTTAATCAAAACCTGTTCATTGTCAGTAGTTTTAAAATGAAGCATTGCTTTGGTTTTTTGGGCTTTTGCATGTGTATTTTGGATAACTTGATTGTTTTCAAACAAATCAACTTTTTCAATTGGTTTTGAAAATTTTGCTACAAAATATTCGCGCTGATCTTTGGCCCAACCTGTTGATTTTCTGTATCCAATAATGGTATTGTTATCCTGAATTTCAAGATAAGTATCGGTGGGACTGTCCCAATTAAGAGCATAACCCAGATCAATTAAAATTTTGGATGAATCATCGGCAGGAAAGGTGTAGCGGTGAAAGCCAACTCTTTGTGTGGCAGTCAGTTCAGCTTTAATTACCGAACTTAGCAAATCAACAGCATAATAACCCGGATGTGCTTTTTCTTTGTCGTGATTAAACTTTGAATAAGGCCTGTAATCGATTTGTTTTGGCCATAAATCCTCACTGAACCGGCTATTTAATGGCATCACCAGAATGTCGTACAAATCGCCTGCACCAGTGCCTGTTAAATGTTTATGGCTGAATCCGGCGATTGTGGAGTCCTGCCAGTAATACCCGGCAATCCTGTCCCAGCCACCCAGGCCATTATCAGGACTCAATTGAACCATTCCAAAAGGCAGTGTAACACCAGGATAGGTGTTTCCCGGGCCATCAGTTCCAACAAAAACATTTACGTAAGAAATCAGTTTTTCTTCTGATTGTTTATTATCTATTCCGTTGCACGACAGAAAGATAGATAGAATAATTATTACGTAAACAGTTGTTTTCATTGTTGATTATTTTAATTTC
>JARGGF010000185.1 GCA_029210905.1 Bacteroidales bacterium
CTTAAAAAAAATGAAACCAAATTTACCGGTCATCGCACAAACTGCATTTGCTACTTTTCAGGATCAACAAAAAATTATGAAGGCTGGCTTTGATGATTACCTTCCTAAACCAATTAAAACAGATCAAATATATGCAGTACTAAAAAAATATCTTAAAATTTAATTTGAAAATCATCAATAAATAAGTGATTTGGATATTCAATTTCAGTTAAAAATAGCCCATGGGCAGGAACAGAAAATCCAGCCAAAGACCGGTTCTTATGTTCGATTATTTCCTGAAATTTCTGCTTAGTAATTTTCTCCAACCCTACATCAATTAATGTACCTACGATTGCCCTAACCATATTTCGTAAAAACCTGTCTGCTTTTATAGTAAATACTAATCTTTCATTTTGATTGCTCCAGTGAGCTTTTAATATTTTACAATTATTGGTTGCAACCTGCGTACCTAACTTACTAAAGCTCGTAAAGTCTTGATAATGAACAAGTAATTGAGCTGCTTCATTCATTTTTTCAACGTTCAATGGAACTTTATAATACCAGGCAAAATCCCTTAAAAATGGGTTTTTAAAAGGGGTAATATGATATTCATATGTCCTTGAAATAGCATCAAATCGGGCATTAGCCCCTGGAATCACATTAAAAAATCCCTGAACGGCTATATCTCCTGGCAAGATTTTATTTATTTTGTTTAATATCAAATCTTTATCAGAAATTGGAGACGAAATATCAAAATGTGCCACGAAGAAACGGGCATGTACCCCACTGTCGGTTCTCCCAGCACCAACTACATTTATATTCTCCCTCAATATTGTGGATAATCCTTTATTTACAACTTCCTGAACCGTAACAGCATTCTCCTGGAGTTGCCATCCATGAAATGATTTACCATTATAACTTAATTGAATAAAGTAGCGGGTTGCCATACTCAAAATGATTATTTATTTGGCAGCAAAAGTAACAAGTTTGTTTAATTTGATATATAAAGAATTATTTGATTTTATTTATTATAAAAACAACTGAAATATGCAACTGCATAATATTTTAATATGTAAATCAAATTATTCAGCTGATATTTCAACCAATTGTTGCCGGTATACATTAAACATTTTTGATTTTGAAACAAAGCCTACATATTTCCCTTTTTCAATTACAGGTAAGTTCCATGCTTTTGAATTATTGAACTTTTGCATAACCTGCTCCATATTATCTTCCATTTTTATAAAGGCAGGTGGGCTGGTCATCAGATTTCGAACCAGTTCTTTGTGATACATTTGTTGATCAAACATTATCTCGCGAATATCATCAAGAAGAATTATTCCTGCTAAAAATCCTTCATTATCAGTAACCGGAAATAAATTACGTTTTGATTTAGATACAATTTTCACCAAATCTCCCAAATTAGCATCTACTGAAATAGACAAAAAATCAGTTTCAATAACCGATTTAAGCTTCATCATGGTTAATACAGCCTGATCTTTATTATGTGTTATTAGTTGTCCTCGTTCAGCTAATTGCGCTGTTACAATTGAATTTTTATTAAAATATTTGGCAGTAATAAAAGAAATGGTAGTTACAATCATTAAAGGAACTATTAATTCATATCCAAAAGTAATTTCAGCTATCAGAAATAAACCAGTAAGTGGTGCGTGCAAAACACCGCTTAACACACCAGCCATGCCAATCATAGCAAAGTTAACCTGTGAAAGGTGGATGCCAACATCCAGGGTATTAATAAAATGTGCAAACAAATAACCAGTAAGTGCTCCTGTAAACAAGGACGGGGCAAATATACCTCCAATTCCACCGGCTCCCACAGTAAGTGCAGTGGAAACAACCTTTAACAATATTAAAAGCACAAAAACCAAAAATATAACTATCAGATTATCTGAATATTGTGAGTATAGCGTCATATCAAGCACCGAATAATGATTTTCGCTTAATAAGGCTTTAATAGTACTAAATCCCTCACCCCATAAGGGAGGAAAAATTAACAGCAAGATACCAAATCCAATACTTCCAATTAAAAAACGTTTGTAAGGATTGGATATACTTTCTAGCTTTCTTTCAATTTTTATATAGGTAAATGAAAAATAGTGTGAAACTATACCGCATAAAAAGGCAAAGGATAAATAAAAAGGCAAAAAACTAACCTTAAATGACTCTTTTATCTGAAAGTCGAATAATATTGCTTCAGGATAAAAAACGGTGGTAATTATTGTTCCACTGACAGAAGCAATAAGCAAGGGAATAAGCGAAAACCTGCTTAAATCAAGTAACAGTACTTCCAGTGCAAAAACCACACCTGCAATTGGAGTATTAAAGATAGCTGCAATGGCACCAGCTGAGCCACATGCCAGAAGAAGCGTAATGGTTTTATAATTAAAATGAAAAATTCTTCCTAAATTCGATCCAATAGCAGCACCTGAAGAAATAATAGGTGATTCCACCCCAACCGAACCGCCAAATCCTGCAGTTAGTATGCCACCCAGCATTGATGAGAAGACCTTATGCGCCCGCATAATTGAATTCTTTTTTGAAATGGCTTCTAAAATTGATGAAATATTATGTTTTACCTTATCTTTTATTATAAAATGCTTAAAAATCAGGGTCAATCCTATGCCTAGTGTTGGAAACAAAAGCAACAAAACAAGTTTTGCCCTGTCATTTCCAATGATTTGATTTACTGAAAGATTGCGAAGATAAAAAACGGAGACTTTTAATGTAAGCGCAATAAAACCCGCTAAAATACCAACTATCGATGCTAATATTAATATGAAAGTGCTTTCTTTTAGATTTCTTAATCTCCATCGGTGAAAATCGGCGAGCAGTTTATTGACTTTCATTATAAATGCTGTTTTACTGATTAATTAATGCAACCGTATGAACAGCAACTATGCCAGCAGTTTCTGTTCGTAACCTGCTATCACCCAGACTAATTTCATTAAAATTATTCTTTTTAGCCCATTCAACCTCTTCCATTGTAAAATCGCCTTCAGGACCTATTAGGATGAAAATATCCTGGCCTTTTGCTATGCTATTATTTAAATAGGGCTTTTCAGAATCAAAACAGTGGGCAATAAATTTGCGACCATCAAAACTGCTATTAATCAACGATTTATAATCTATTATTTCATCCAATGCTGGTAAATAAGCTCGCTTGGACTGTTTCATGGCTGCATTAATAATCTTATTTAATCGTTCCGTTTTTATAACTTTTCTTTCTGATTGCTGACTTACAAACGGAACAATCCTATCTATTCCAATTTCTGTTGCTTTTTCAAGAAACCATTCGAAACGGTCAATATTTTTTGTAGGTGCAATCCCAATTGTAAGATGATAATTTCTTTTACCATAATCCTTAATGGTCTGGAATACGCTCACTTTAACTTTTTTGGGATTTGCATCTGTAATCCTCGCATAATAGAACCCTCCTACTCCATCAATCAGATAAATGCCATCATGCTCCTTGAGCCTAAGCACCCTGATACAATGTTTAGATTCTTCTTCATTTAAATAATAATCATCGCTCGATATTCCCGGGGTATAAAATATATGCATATAGCTATTAAAAATTTATTATTCAGAAGTGTAAATTATAAACGCAATAATAATTGTTGCTGATTTCAAAAATATAAAAATACTGACTAATTTTGGAAATTTCAGCTTCTCCCAAATGAAAACTATTGGCCTTTTATCTGATACCCATTCTTATATTGAACCTAAAATTCTTGATTTTTTTAAAGATGTTGATGAAATTTGGCATGCAGGGGATATTGGAAGCATGGAAGTGGTGAATATACTTGAATCGTTTAAACCACTAAGGGCAGTTTATGGAAATATTGACAATCACCAGATTAGGTCATGTTTTGGTGAAATTCTTGAATTTGAATGTGAACAAATCAAGGTGCTACTTATTCATATTGGTGGATATCCCGGGCATTACGATAAAAAAGTAAGGAATCTGCTTAGTGAAAAATCATTTGACCTTTTTGTTTGCGGACATTCTCACATACTTAAGATGATGTATGATAAAAAACATGAGATGATGCATATGAACCCTGGTGCTGCAGGAAAATCTGGTTTCCATCTGAAAAAAACTGCACTAAAATTTAAAGTTGAAGGTAATTTGCTGAAGGATATGCAAATATTTGAGATGGACAGATAGCAGGTGTAATGACAAAAAAAAGTATATTTATCAAAAACACTAGATATTTTATCTGATTATCAAAATTTGCACTGGAAAAGCTACGTTATTAAAAATAGTGCTGCTAACAAAATTTGAAAATGAAAAACAAACTGGTTCAACTATTTATTCTTTTGCTCACATATCAATTTGGCTTAAGTCAATCATCACTTTCAGAACTTCCTGATTGGTTTTTTGATGAATCAAACTATAATAATAGAAGCAGGATAATTGGAATATCTGACATGAATATGCCTGAAGATGAAGCATTTGAACAAGCAAAAAACAGAGCACTCCTGAACTACAGTATTTTACATACAGCTAAATTCACTTCTCTAAATACATTGGGGCTTGGGAATCAACTGGATAATCCAGGCCAAATAAACAGTACAGAATATGTTTTATATACTTCTATTATAAGAGGCAACCTAATTCACTCCGGAAACATAACTTGTATTGACAGTTTTATAACCTTAAATAAAGAGGCTATTGTATTATTAGAATTAAATTCCATTATAAAACCTGATAGTAATTCTATTTTTGAAATAGTAAGAAATGCCGGATTTCAGAGAGAAAATAATTCCCTTCCACTATTTATTGACGAATTAGGCATTACCATCACCACTCAGGATTCAATAAAAAAGCAAACATTTTTATACAAAGAACAAGGACAAATAAAAGAGAAAGAAAGCAAAAACAAGCAAATATTTGACTATATAGTTGATTACAGAAGGTATTATCAATATAAAAACAAAAATAATGTAAATAGTAAAACCACACCTATGCCATTGAACAAAGGACTGTGGAATGCTTATATTTTTAATTTAATTGACCAAATATCAATTTACAGCAGTTTTAAAAACAACCGGCTTAACAAGCTATCAACTTCAAGTTTAGGGAATATAACAGACGAAATAGCCAATGAAACTTTTCAACAATATGTTTACTCCTTAAAAAATATCTATTCAGAAAAGTTTGAAACGAAACTTGAAACTATTGGAATTAATGAAAACCAACTTTATTTATCTATTAAAAGTGAAACGCAGCAAGCTACTATAGATCTTAATTCCCAGTTAAAACCCAACAGAAAAACACGTAAAGAATTAATAAAAATACAAAAAGATAAGTGGCAATGCATTGGTAATCAAGATATTGAAAAAGCATGGTTAGAAGCTAAAAATATAGGGAGTTACCTTCCAAATTTAGTTATTTCTACAAAAGATGTTCGTTCCAACGATCTAAATTCAGGATTTATACAAGCAATTCAACTGGCTAAATTAGAAATAAGTAGTCAGCTTGATGCAAAAATATCAGCTCTGAACAATATAGAACAGAACAATACTAATAACAGTCTGGTACACTCTGCCAAGTTATCGGATATTTCTAAAATGGATCAAATTAAGCCTTATTATCTATTTTATAGAAAAATTAACCCTATCGCCTATCAGATTAAAGCAGTATTATGCTATCAAATGGATTAAAATTTAAAATTTTTCGAATTCATCATCATTTCCATCAGAAGTATTAAGGTTAAGATTAAATCCTTTTTCAGTTGAAAAATCATTTTTTTTCTTTTCTTTTAAAACCTCGGGATTATAAGTTTTCGATTTTGGGATTGATTTTTTTTCAGGCAGCAAATTTTCATAAGATTTTAAATTTAGTTGCTTTTCTGATGATTCATTTTCAGAAGTTTTAAAAAAGCCAACGATTTCTTTTAATTGCTCTGCCTGTGCAAGCAACTCCTCTGAGCTTGATGAAACTTGTTCCGAACTTGATACATTTTCCTGGGTAACACTATTAAGCTGATTCATTGCAGCATTGATTTGATTTATTCCATTCAATTGTTCCATGCTGGAACTTGCAATTTCATTAACCAGCTTAGCTGTTTTTTGTATCTCAGGGCTTACTTTTTCCAATTTTTTACCTGCTTCAATAGAAACATTAACAGTTTCAGCAGATACTTTTTCAATTTCATCAGCAGCAGTTTTACTTCTTTCGGCTAACTTTCTGACTTCGGCTGCAACAACCGAAAAACCCTTTCCTGATGCTCCGGCTCTGGCGGCCTCTACAGCTGCATTGAGCGCAAGCAAGTTGGTTTGAAAAGCTATTTCACTAATAATGCTTACTTTATCCGCTATATTTTTCATTGAAATTATTGCTTTTTGAGTAGCATTATTACCTTCAATGATTTGAACAGAAGCTTCTTTTGCAATATTACCTGTAACTTGAGCATTATCAGCATTTTGCTGGATGTTTGCAGCCATTTGTTCCATAGAAGAAACAACTTGCTCAGCAGAAGAAGCCTGCTCAGAAGCACCATTTGCTAACTGTTGTGAATTGGCACTTAATCGTGAACTTGCATCGGTAATTTGACTTGCACTAGATTTTATTTTATTAATAAGGCCTTTAATATTATTTGACATACCAGCCAGTGCATCTAAAAGTTCACCAATTTCATCTTTTCTGTCTGTAGTTAAAATACTTTTAAGATCACCTTCAGCCATTTCTTTAGCAAATTTCACACTCTCAATAATTGGGTTTCTGATGGAGCGACTTATTATAGTAGTAAACAAAATGGCAAGTAAAACACTTACAATGATGGCAATAATCACAAAAAGTGATGCATTTGAAGCTGTTTGGTTGGTAAATTCAGAATTTTCAGTAAATGAATCTAAGATAACATCACTAACGCTGCTAATTTCATCATGGATTTCTTTACTTAATTCTCTGGATTTTAATTCATTAGCTCTCGCATTTTTGTATTCTGTAGTAAATGTCTGAGTCGTTGATATTAATTTATTTAAAAGGTTGTTATCCAATGAAGAAAGACCATTAGATTGCCCCACAGATTCAAGTTCCTCTATTAAGGGATTTATTTTATCAAAATAACGGACATTCCGTTTCGAAGTAATTTTTAGAAGTTGATTCTGTAATGCAAAAATACCAGCACGTAAACGATAATTTTGTGCAGAAGCTAACAAATTTGTTAATGAATCAATATCATTCAGGCTTTTTAAAGCATTATTTGAGACATCAGAATAGCTGGCAAATATTTTTTTAAAATCTTCAATTTTTGATTTTATTAACCTGTATTTTTCTATATTTATTTCAGATAAACCTGCTTTATCAGTTTTAGTCAGAACTTCATTTATCCCGTTGTATATCCAGTTTAACCTTTCAAAAATATTGTTACTGTAATAAACATTGCCATCTACATCAAAACCATTAAGTTGAACAAGCAAATCCTGCCAGGTATTATCAAGATTATAGGTAGTATTTACAACCGGTAAATAATTCTCTGTCTGATCTTTTGTTTTATCATTGATAAGATTTAAATTGTAAATAGCAATTATTCCAACTAAAATGGTAAGAAAAATAGTAACTGCAGATGC
>JARGGF010000186.1 GCA_029210905.1 Bacteroidales bacterium
CAACTAGACAGAAAAATATTTGCTGGTATTACATACCAAGGTTTAAAAAAAGGACAGCATAGACAACTAGAAAAAAAAGAATTGCTAGCATTAAAAAGAATGGTTAAATTTTCTATATTGTTGGCTTTTAATTCTTTAACTACTGCCCCTAAGGCTTTTTTTCTGGTATAACTTTGCCTGGCCACTATTACATTTACATCACTGTATTTTGCAAGCAAAAGTCCATCTGCAACCACACCAACAGGTGGTGAATCAATGATTACACAATCATATACCGATTTTAAATATTCAAATAATTCTTCCGTTTTTTTTGATGAAATTAGTTCTACAGGGTTAGGTGGGGGAGGCCCTGCAGGAATAATATCAAGCATGCCTATATCAGTTTGAAAGATAATCTCATCGATAGCTGAATGGTTAATCAGATAGGTGGATAAACCAATATCGTTTGAAATATTAAAAGCACGGTGCACCTTTGCCAGCCGAAGATCGAAGCTTAACAGGCAGGTTTTTTTATTAAAGGAAGCAAAAACCGAAGCCAGGTTTATGGAATTAAATGTTTTTCCTTCACGGGGCATTGATGAGGTCACCAGAATTACCTGGTTCTGTTTTCCTTTGGTGAAAAATTGCAGGTTGGTATAAAAGGTCCGGAATGATTCTGCTATAATAGATTTTGGATGCTCAATAAATACCCTGGTAATGGGTTTGCGGTACTGTATAATTCCACCTACAATTGGAATCTTGGTAATTCGTTCCAGATCTTTTCTTAATTGTACCTGGTCTTTTAAAATATAATCCAGATAAATCAGAACAACAGGTATTAACAACCCTAAGACCAGAGCTATTAAATAAATTTGCCTGTATTTGGTCGATTTTTTTACGTATACATCATTGCGGGCGGCATCAATTACCTCACTGTCAGGCAGGTTAGAAGCTTTTGCAATTTGAGCTTCGGCACGTTTCTGCAAAAGAAAGGTATAAATGGCATCGTTTAATTTAAATTCTCTTTCAAAACCAAACAGTCGTTGTTGTTTTTCTGGCAATTTTACCACTTCTTTATTAAGTGCATCAATTTTATTGTCAATGTTTAAAATAGAGACATGGTTGGCATCTGTGATATTCTGTAAGCTGTTTAAAATTAGTGATTTAATATTCGAAATTTTGTTTTCAATATTTTTAGTTACATAAGATTTTTCAGTAGAATTGGCCATTAAGGTTAACCTTTCGGTGTTAAGATCCACCAGCTCCATTACCAGTTTATTAAGCGAGGCATCATTGATACCCATGGTAGATGGTATCATTAAATCATTGATGCCTTCGTTTTTTGAAATGGTTTTCATCAGGTAAGCATAATATTCCCGATTGGTGATTAATCCGGCTTTTTCGGTTTGCAAATCAGCCAGTTTTTCAAAAAGTTGTTGCGACAAGTAGTCAATATCCATAATTTTATTCGAACTCCTGAAATTTTTGAGCCTGTTTTCAGAATAATTTAAAGAATCAGTAATGTCTGCTAACTGATTGTCGATAAATGCAATGGTATTGTTTGCCATGCTGTTTTTTTTAGCCAAATCCCGCTGAATGTACACAGTAGTAAGATGGTTTAAAAAATCAGTAATTTTATTCACATTATTCCCTTGTAAGGATAAATTTAGAATATCTACCCCTTTTTGCAAAACACTTATCTGTACTGCATTTTTATAGGCAAGTGTCAGGTTGCTTAAAGTGTTAAAATTAAACTGATATTTTAAATCCGGCAAATATGGGATAGCACCATTGTATCTTTTGGTGATAGTAAAATTACAAGCTTTAGTAATTATTGGTTCTCCATACTTATAAATACCATTAATTTTAAAATCAGTAATTAATCCGGTGTTGATATCAGTTTGATACGTATATAAACTTGCCCTGTCAGCTTGTGAGATAAGTTTAAACTGTTCATTGTTAATTGGCTCCAATCTGAATGGCAAATATACCGGCTGGGCACTGGATGAATCATAAACCACTTCGAAAGGGCATGAATTATAAAGTTCAGTGAGTGAATATCCATCATCGCTATAGTACGAAACAGCAAAATTTAGTTTTTTAATGGTTTCCTGAATGGTGGAATAGGACTGAAGGATAACTATTTCGTTCTGGATGTTTTTTTTTCGTGAAAACAAATCCATTTCCTCCAGTACTTTTTCAGTAGATGCAGAGGAAGCTTCTTCTTTTACCATTAAAGTAGTAGAAACTTCGAAAACAGAAGTAGTGAACTTAGTATAGAAGTATGCAATAATAGCTGCAATTAAAATACTGGCAGCAATAAAATACCAGTATTTAAGCATACGTAATATAACGGCTATAATATCGGTAGAGCCTTCCTCTTCGAATATGTTTTCCTGTTCTTCCAAAATAAAGGTTTATTTTATATAGGTAATAATAACCAGTATTGCTGATGTAGTAGACAAAATTAGCGCCAAGCTTGTTGCAAAAGGGAACGATTTTGCATGCCACGACATGGCTTTCAGTGGTTCAACATATACAATATCATTGGGCATCAGGTAATAATGGTCATTTTCCAGCAGGTTTCTTTTTGTTAGATCTATTGAAAATACTTCGGTTTTATTATCCTTTGTCCTGATTAACTTAACCTCTTTTCTGTTGGCCTCAAAACTTAAGTCTCCGGCCATTCCAATTAATTCCAGGATAGAGATTTTATCCTCAAAATCAATAAGATAGCGATTGGGGCTATTCACTTCGCCTAATATGGTAATATAATTATCTGCCAGCCTTACCTCGGCAGTTGCCTGCTGAAAATATCTTCTAATTTTATTTTCAACACTATCGCGTATCTGAGTCAGGCTTAAGTTTTTTACCAATACTTTATTTAATTGTGGCACGCTAATGTATCCTGCTGAATCAACCAGATATACGTCTTTGTATTTGGCACCAAATGATTGACTTACCATGGTATTAACTCCACCACTCAATACTTCGTTGCTAACAGGTTCTATGCTTGAAAATTTAATATAAATATTATCACCTGGCTGCACATGATAAGCAACTTGTTTTCTATTGTAGGAGCCTTCACTCAGGGCACCGTTTTCTGTTTGAATGTACTTTATCTTTTTAGATAAGATGCATGAGTTTAAGCTCATCGTTAGAAAAACAAATGTTATCAACCTGATTGTTTGTCGGAAATTCAAATTCATATCCTGATTTACCTTTAAAAACCTAAAAATAATTAAACTTATCGGATATTGTATAATTTTTTTTTGAATAGCTATGAATGCATCTTTAATTATAATCATCCATCAAAATTAGTGAAAAAAAAACCCTGACATATTGCCAGGGTTAATTGTAATTTGTTTATGTGAGTCTAGAATCCCAGAATAACACCAACCGAACCAGTAAGCACATTGTTCTTAATTGCATCACCATCACCTTTGTTTAAGTTCTGCAATCCAATGCCATATTCTACTTGCGCAAAAGCATGAAGTGGGCCAAGTCCTAATTGAAAGCCAGCACCGAATTTCATTCCATAATCAAATCGTTTCATTTCAGCGTTATCAAAATCAACGTCAGTTTCAACGACAACACCCAGAAGATTATTCTCTGATTTACCTTTTAATGCATAAGCACCGTAAACTCCACCCAGGGCATAAACAGGGCCCAGTTTTATTTTAGCTTGTACAGGAATTTCCAGATAACTATATGTACCTTGTATGTATAAGTCATCAAGTTCAAATCTTGTACCTTTTGGTGAATATTCCAATCCAACTCGCAGGTCCAATAATGGAATTAAATCTTTATCCAAAAATACTCCAAACATAACATTATTGAGGCTTTTTTCACTCATTCCAGGTGTCTCTTGTCCGGATTGTTTGGCAAAGTTATATCCAATTTTACCGCCTATTTGTGCAATGGCCTGAAAATTTCCTATTAACAGTGCCGCAAGGAAAATAAATGCAATTTTTTTCATGTTATAGATTTTAATAAATAATTGAATTAATTAAATTATGGTGTAAATGTATACCTGTTTTATTCAAATATACATTTTCTATACCAAAAAACAAAAGTCCCTAAAAAACTTAAGGACTTTTGAATAACGCATTTATTTGTGTTTTTATTATTTTGAATAATCCATTTCGGCCATTCGCCTGTATGAATCGTATCTCCATTTTGCATTTTCCTGTGCAGCTTTGTATAACTCTTCTGCCACATCAGGGAAAGATTTAATTAACTGAGAATAACGTACTTCACTCATTAAGAAGTTCTTGAATTCTGCCCAATCTGGTTCTTTTGAATCCAATGAGAACGGGTTCTTTCCTTCTTCTGCCAATTGAGGATTGTATTTATACAGATGCCAGTATCCTGATTTTACAGCCAGTTTTTCCTGTTCCATGGTGTTTGACATACCTGCTTTCATACCATGAGCGATACAAGGAGCATAAGCAATAATCAATGATGGACCCGGATAAGCTTCAGCTTCTTTAATCACTTTGAAATACTGGTTCATATTGGCACCCATAGCTACCTGAGCTACATATACATAGCCATAAGTCATTGCCATAGCACCCAAATCTTTTTTCCTGATTCGTTTACCGGATGCAGCGAATTTAGCCACAGCTCCAACAGGTGTAGATTTAGATGATTGTCCACCAGTGTTTGAATAAACTTCAGTGTCAAGTACTAAAACATTTACATTTTCGCCAGAAGCAAGCACATGATCCAAACCACCGTAACCAATGTCATAAGCCCAGCCATCGCCACCAAAAATCCAATGAGATTTTTTAGACATATAGCTCTTCAGCTCCAACATTTGTTTGGCAAGTTTATCGTCTGATTTTTCCAATACAGGAATTAATTTATCGGTAGCAATTCTGGAAGCTGGTCCATCATCCTTAGTGTCAATCCATTCTCTTAAAGCAATTTTTGCTTCTTCCGACATGCCATTATTTATTGCTTCTTTGGCCAATCTTTCGATTCTTGCGCGCAATTTATCTGATGCTATTGCCATACCCAATCCGAATTCAGCATTGTCTTCGAAAAGTGAGTTAGCCCATGCAGGACCACGTCCTTCGGCATTCACTGTATATGGAGTAGCAGGAGCAGAGCCACCATAAATAGATGAACATCCGGTTGCATTTGCAATGGTCATTCTGTCACCAAATAATTGGGTGATTAATTTAATATAAGGAGTTTCACCACAACCTGCACAAGCACCTGAGAACTCGAACAATGGTTGGGCAAACTGGCTATTCTTAAAGATTTTATCTTTAGGTACCAAGGTATCCTTATAAGTAACTTTATTTGCAATGTAGTCCCATCTTGGCTCTTCTGCCATTTGAGTTTCCAAAGGCTTCATTACCAATGATTTCTCTTTAGATGGACATACTTCGGCACAAACAGAGCATCCAGTACAGTCAAGCACACTTACCTGAATACGGAATTGATAACCTTTTAATTCTTTTCCAACGGCATCAATAGTAGTTGTTCCGGCCGGAGCAGCAGCCACTTCTTTATCATCAAGTAAGAATGGTCTGATAACTGCGTGAGGACAAACATAAGCACATTGGTTACACTGAATACAGTTTTCAGGGATCCATTCAGGAACGTTCACTGCAATACCTCGTTTCTCAAATGCGGTTGTTCCGGCAGGGAAAGTACCATCTTCTCTATCAACAAATGCACTAACCGGTAAATCATCACCTTTTAAGGCATTAATAGGATTAACTACATTTTTGATAAATTCTGGCTGATTTGTAACTTCTTGTTCCTTAGCTACCTGGATATTTTTCCATTCAGCAGGAATTTCAATTTTAGTAACTTCTCCACCTTTATCAACGGCATCATTGTTCATTTTAACAATGTTGTCACCTTTTATTGCGAAGTCTTTAACAATTGCTTTTTTCATTGCTGTAACAGCATTTTCATAAGGAATAACGCCGGAAATTTTGAAGAATGCTGATTGCATAATGGTGTTGGTTCTTGAACCTAAACCAATTTCTTCCGCAATTTTTGTTGCATTGATAACATAAAACTGAATATCATTCTCTGCCAGGAATTTCTTCATGTGATCAGGAAGCTGATTTTTAGTTTCTTCATCATCCCAGATGCTGTTTAGCAAGAAAGTTCCACCTTTTTTCATGCCTTTAAGCATATCATATTTATTAAGATATGATGGCACATGGCAGGCTACAAAATCGGGTGTGTTCACCAAATAAGTAGAACGGATAATTCTGTCGCCAAACCGTAAGTGGGAAGTAGTAATACCACCGGATTTTTTAGAATCGTAAGCAAAATAGGCTTGCGCATATTTATCAGTGGTGTCACCAATTATTTTAATGGAATTTTTATTAGCACCAACAGTACCATCAGAACCCAATCCGTAGAATTTAGCTTCGAATGTTCCTTTAGGAACGGTACTGATTTCAGGCATAATTGGCAAGGATGTGAAAGTGACATCATCAACAATACCTAAAGTAAAGTGATTTTTTGGTTCACTTTGCTTCAAATTATCATAAACTGAAATAATTTGCGACGGTGTAGTGTCTTTTGAACTTAAACCATAACGACCACCAACCACAAGAGGTGCATTTTCCTGATCATACAACAAATCTTTTACGTCAAGATATAAAGGTTCACCATTTGCTCCAGGTTCTTTAGTACGATCCAGCACTGCAATTCTTTTAACCGATTTTGGAAGCGCTTTAAAGAAGTATTTAGCAGAAAATGGACGATACAGATGAACAATCATCATACCTACCTTTTCGCCTTTGTCGTTAAGGTATTCAATAACCTCTTTAATTGCCTGAGTAACAGAGCCCATAGCAATTATGATGTTTTCTGCGTTTGGATCGCCAAAATAACTAAATGGGGCATAAGGACGTCCTGTTATTTTAGCTATTTCCTGCATGTAATCGTTAACAACATCAGGAATTGCATTATAGAAAGAGTTTGAGGCTTCCCTTGCCTGAAAATAAATGTCAGGATTTTGAGCAGTACCTCTGGTAACAGGATGTTCAGGATTTAATGCCCTGTTTCTGAAAGCCTGCAAAGCTTCATAATCAAGCATACCTTTCATATCATCCATTTCCATAACTTCCACTTTTTGAATTTCGTGAGAAGTTCTGAAACCATCAAAGAAATGCATAAAAGGTACCCTGGTTTTAATGGCAGCAAGGTGGGCAATTCCTGCAATGTCCATTACTTGCTGAACACTACCGGTTGCCAACATTGCAAATCCAGTCTGGCGTGCACTCATTACATCAGAGTGATCACCAAAAATTGATAATGCCTGTGCAGCCAAACTACGCGCACTAACATGGAAAACAGCCGGTAGTAATTCTCCTGCCATTTTGTACATATTTGGTATCATTAAAAGCAATCCTTGCGAGGCTGTAAAAGTTGTTGTTAATGCTCCTGCCTGCAATGCACCGTGCACAGCACCTGATGCTCCACCTTCCGACTGCATTTCTGTAACCTGTACGGTTTCGCCAAAAATATTTTTTCTGCCTGTAGCAGACCACTCATCAACACTTTCAGCCATGTTTGATGATGGTGTAATGGGATATATAGCAGCAACTTCACTAAACATA
>JARGGF010000187.1 GCA_029210905.1 Bacteroidales bacterium
GACTAAAGTGTGAAAACCAGGTTAATTTAGATTCCTGATTTTTAAATTCAACTATAATAAAGGTGGCCTTTAGAAAGTTATAAAGTACGAAAATAAATAGTGCCAGTAGCAAGACGCTGACTAAGCATGCTATGATACTTAGTTATCAAATGAAACCACCGAATCTATTTCAAGGTTTTCTTCCTTTTTCAATTCAAGTGTATCCGGTGAAACATAACCCAGGTTTTCAATTTCAAAAAACTCCTGAATAAGGTTTGCAAGTTCTCTTGAAGTATACATTCCATAACGAATTAAAGGTTCCTTTTTGCCATCAGTAAGAATTTCGCCCATTATCTGATCTTCTTTAACCCTATCAAAATACACAGAACTGCCATTATTAAGTATTATTTGAAACACCTTATTATGAGCTAATTCTGAATGAATATTGTGCTTTTTAATCAATTTCCCAAAAGCCTGGCTCTGATCTATAAATCCTTTAAATAATGCATCAGTTTCCCAACGATAACTATCTCCTAATTCATGGGCCATTTTTTTTGCTTCTTGACGGTCAATCATAAAAAAAACAAGTGCCTTTTTTTCAATTTTGTAAATTTTTGATTGCTGCTCTTCAGCAAGGTTTTTTTCCACATGTTCAAAACTCAAAGTATCTACTATCAGTGGCTTTTCATCTACTACTTCTTTTTTAGGTTGAGATTCTCTACAATTTGTAAACAACAGAATAAATAAGGCAGGGGCAATCAAATTAAGGTGCTGGTACATTTTTTTTTAGTATTTTTTAAAGCTTTCCCAATAACCAAGGTGTTTAACAAAGCCTTTTATTAATGATTTTTGATTTATTATTTGCTAATTATCATTTTTAGGGCCACAATCATCATGAGAATGCCAAAGGATTTTTTCATAAACTTCTCCGGAATACTAATTGACAATTTAGAGCCAATATAGCCACCTATAATAAATGTTAGGGCCATTATCAATGCAACTTTAACATCAACACTCCCCTCTCGATAATAATTGATTGTAGCAACCAACATAACAGGAATTGTCATTAATGCAAGACTGGTACCTTGCGCCTGTTGCATAGAAAAACCTAAAATGAATACCAATGAAGGGATAACAATAATACCACCACCTACACCCATACTTCCGCTTAATAGTCCTGCAAATAAGCCTATTACTAAAACGATTATAATCTCATTTAAAGTCATAAGTATGTTAAAAGTCCAAACTTAGGGAGAAATAAAATACCCGAGGCAAAATCACGTTATTATCAATGCCCCATGCCCAATCCGTTCTTACAAAATAACCAAAAAGTTTGGAACGTAAACCAAAACCATATCCAACAATAAAAGGTGATCTTTTTTTATCAATAATTACTCTAATCGGATTCCCATTAATTATTTTGGTATTGTAAGCATTATCTTTCTCCCATGGAGAGAGCCCAGACCAGGCCGATCCAACATCTGTAAAGCCAACTACCTGCAGATTTTCCAGAAATGCATTATTCATTGGTCTGTTAATCAGATATTTTACAATTGGCCACCGCACTTCGGCATTTGCAATAACAAACTTGTTTCCATTTCTGGCATTTTGAACAAAGCCCCGCATATCAGTAGCAACCGCCTGGAAAATATAATTTTCAGTTTCATCAATTCTAACTGACTGGTCAAAAGTGGGGATATCTGTTGAGAAATTGATCCAGTTATCTACCCCACCTAAATAATATATAAGTTTTCCCGAACCAAATGAAGCACTTGATGCAACTCTTCCGGCGAAAATAAGATTTCTATGAATTGGTAAATAAAATCTAAAATCGGCGCCATAGATATAGGTGCTTGTCCCCCCTTTTTGGAGGTCCTGAAAATATTCTGCAAATGCTTTGAACCTTATCCCATTAAAAAGATTGATTCCTCGTTCGATGGTATTGTCAAAAATATATTCGAGCTTAACACCTCCAAGATATCTATAAAAATCTTCAACGGGTAAAGTTTGCTGTCGTGTAGAAAGTATTACCGATCGATCCGATCTGAAAGTGACTGTTCCCCTGACTGAGCTCACCTGATTAAATGGATAGCTAAGTTTTGCTTTTATTTCATTGGTAATGATTCTCTCTGCAATTAAATCATTGTAATAATTGATAACAGACAAACGATGATAGATATATTGTTTGTCCCACCTGTTTTTAAGATCTTCGAGGCTTAAAAGGTATTCAAAACTGTCAAAATTACCAGCTATTCGAAAGCCACCTGTGAGTTTATAATCTTCAAACAAATCACTGATTCCTATTTTTGTAAAGATGTTCAATCCGGGATTAAAATAGTAAGCTCCCGGAGAATAGGCCTGATACATGTCGTTCAAAAACCCAAAATCAATCTGGGTTACCATTTCATTTGGGTAAAATGAGGTGAGATATATTTTCTGTTCAGGCCATTTGATGGTATCTTTTTCAGTTTCCAATTCAGAGCTATCTGTCCCGTAAACCAAATGATATGGATTTTCTTTTTCTACTTCAAACACATAATAATTAATATCCAAAGGAACACTATCCGGATGCATTATAAGGTTGTTTGCTGCAAGGCTATCCCGAATCTCTCTTTGTCTGATTATTTTTTGTTTTTGAATAAGTATCAGGCTGTCTTTCTTTTTAAACTCTTTTGTTCGTTCATTCCGATATACAGTGTTATGCATACCATTACCAACGTCAGACTTGGTATTAAATTCTTCCACCATTATACGGTCTTTTCTATCGTTGAACAACACTTCAGACAAAGCATTATCCTCCTCATTTACAGAGTAATACTCAATATTTCTATTGTAGTTACTAATTGGGTATTGAGTTGTGTAATATCTGAAATGAGTAACTGTATCAATATAGCTTATCGTGCTATCATAGCTGGCAAGAAATCGATTAATTACCCCATTTTGATCACTTAAGAAAGCATAAGTATTCTTTTTAATTGGTTCAGGAGAAGTTTCGTCGGAATAAGGAGTATTA
Organism: Bacteroidales bacterium; assembly: GCA_029210905.1. GTDB lineage: Bacteria > Bacteroidota > Bacteroidia > Bacteroidales > NBLH01 > NBLH01. Next base: position 2,993 of record JARGGF010000187.1, read on the forward strand.
GTAATTCTTTGAAGCACCTGACTCTTGGTTTTAAAATCGTAAACAAATAAATCGTAAGTAGGCATTACTTCAGGCTTAACACTTTTATCAACAGCCAGTGTATCACTTAACCTGTTGGAAACAAATATAATTTTTGAGGATTGTTCGGCAAATCTTGGATGTAATTCATCCGCTGCATCATTAGTTATTTGTTCGCTTGAACCAGCTGATAAATTATACACAAATAAATCTGTCTGCCCTTTCATTACTCCGGAGAAGGCCATGTTTAATCCATCGTGAGAATATGCAAAATCAAGAATTTTATCGTAGTAAGGGATATTTCGCTTCTGAATTTTGCCAGTTTCAACAAAGTAGAAATACATCACCAACCTGCCTTTTACCTCAGCAACAAAGGCCAATATTTTCCCGGTAGGATGCCATGTAATTACAGGATATGAATAATCAGTTATTTGTTTTAGTCGATGCTCAAAGCGGATTATTTTTTTACGTTTATCTTTTTGCATATCATAAAGCCAAATGTGCCGCTTGCCTGAATAGTTTGAGGTATAAGCTAAAAATCTGCTATCAGGGCTCAATTTTGCATACTGATACACCCTGTTTTTTTTGGTTTTTATTTTAATATTTCCACCTTCAGGAAAAGTTGTAGATTTATGATCCTTTTCAAAACGGGTTTTATAAAAATCCAGCCAAACAGGTGTCAGGGATTTCATATTTGTTCCCAGTACAAATAAAAATCCACTTTCAACATTCTTATTAACACGGGTGAGGTACAGTATATCAGAAATTACAGAAGTGCCATAATTTTGTGCTACAAAATACCAGATAGCATGGCCCGCATAAACAGCATCTTCATCCTGGAGATGATTAAATTTTTTAAGCTTTCCGTTCTCTAATGCATCCTTAATCTTATTTTCGATTGTAAAGTTCCAGCTTTCAGACAGATAAGAAATCAATCCTTTATAATACCAATCGGGAAGCGTAAGCAATGTTGAGGAGCTTACTTTTTGCCGGAAACTGCCACCATATAAAATATCAGTGAGTATTACCTCGGCTATTGCAGCACGGATTTGCTTTACAAAATCGCGATGATTTCCATTATAATAGATAAAAACCTTATTATCAATTATTTTGGATGATCCTCCAATATTTGTTTCGTCATTTCCCGAAACTAACCCAATGTTACTTTGTTTAAATTCGGACTGTTTGTTGTAAATTAGAAAAATTATGCGATTATCGAGACTATGACTAAAAAAATCTTCAAGATTTTTTAATTCTTCGTCAATCACCTTTGAGGTATAGCGTGCAAGGGTTTTTCCATCAAGATAAAAGTAAGTATCGTATCTTGGAAAACGGTAATATTCCCAATAGAAATCATTGTATTGCACCCGGTTTTTCCCAAATTGAACCTGATGCCCATTATAAAATTGGGCAGTCAATTCAGATGGTAAAACCAATAAAACAGCAACAAAGATTATGAAAATAAGCTTACAAAGTTTCACAATTGATTTATTTTTAGTTCTAATCATTTAGCTAATCCGGCTTTTGGAATAATAAATTGGATTGTTTAAATAACGGATAAAAATAAGCATAATTATTAAAGATGGGATAAAATTATTTGCGAAATTCTAATAATACAGGCAAATTTCAGTTTAGAGGAAGCATATTGGCAGACAAATCTATTTGTTAAAAAATAAAAGCCGCAAAATGCGGCTTTTAGGTGCCCAGGACAAGACTCGAACTTGCACGCTTTTGACGGCGCCAGCCCCTCAAGCTGGTGTGTCTACCAATTCCACCACCTGGGCAATGGCTGCAAAATTATAAATTTTTATCGATTTTCAAATATTCTTCAAGCTTTGCCACGATTATTTTAGTTAAGAATTAAAATAATAATATATTTGTAGAATATGTAAATTCAAGGAAAATAGAAAATGAAACCAACTTTATTAATTCTTGCTGCCGGGCTGGGTAGCAGATACGGCGGGCTTAAGCAACTCGATCAAATAGGCCCATCGGGCGAAACGCTAATGGATTATTCAGTTTATGATGCCAAACAAGCCGGCTTTGGCAAAATTGTATTTGTAATCAGGAAAAACTTCGAAGATGATTTTAAAACCCATATATTTTTAAAGTATAAGGGTTTTATTGATATTGATTATGTTTTTCAGGAACTTGACATGCTGCCAGATGGCAAAAAAGTACCTGAAGGTAGAATGAAACCATGGGGGACCGGGCATGCAGTTTTAGTTGCAGAACCAAAAATCAAGGAACCATTTGCGGTTATCAATGCTGATGATTTTTATGGCAGGGATTCTTTTAAAGCCATTGCTTCCTTTTTATTTGCCCTTGACGAAGACAACCAAAAAACTTATTGTTTATTGGCATATAAACTTAAAAACACCTTATCGGAGCATGGTACTGTTTCAAGGGGGCTTTGCTACCTTGATAAAAATGATTATCTCATTAATATTGAGGAACATACAAAAATTTACATCGAAAATGGTAAAATCCTTAGCCTTACCAAAGATGATAAAAAGTACGATCTTTCTGAAGATGCTCCTGTTTCAATGAATTTAATGGGTTTTACCCCTTCAGCTTTCAAATATTTTAAATATTATTTCAATGAATTTGTTGAAACGAAATACAATGATTTAAAAGCTGAATTATATTTGCCTGAAGTGGTTTCGAAAATAATAAAGAGTTCATCAGGCAAAGTCAGGGTGCTTCCCAGCAATGAAAAATGGTTTGGAGTTACTTATAAAGAGGATAAACAGGTTGTAGTTGACAATATAAAGGAAATGGTTGATAAAGGCATCTACCCTAAAAAATTGCTTCCTTAAATGGTTAAAAACTGAAGAGAGGTGTTGTAGTGAAACTCATTAAAACGCTTTTAACATTTTTTTTATATTCGGGTAAATCATTGAATATCAGTATTCAGTAATCACACTTCCACTTCTTTCAGAAGATGGAAGGTGATTTTGACACCATTATTTTTTGATGCATGATTTGAAAGATCATCCTTTTTTAAGACTCAAAATACCTATAATCAAATTCTCTAACGAACACTCCAATCCTGCCAAATGTCTCTTACAGCAACACTGACAATAGTAAGTGGCACCTGCTCTTTGCCTGATAAAATAGCCTTTTCGCTAACCTTCGACTTCACTGAATTTGAAAGTGTTAAATAATCAATATTGCCTTTAGATTCCTTCAATTCCTTTAAAAAATAATAGGTGAATAAACCATGTTGCATATCATCTAGGGTATTAGCAGTATAACGCTCACTAACAGCATTAAAAACAACGGTATTACCTGAAAGCACCTCACTTCTAGGATTAATTTTCTTTGCTGATGGGCCTCTTAAACCAATGTTCCTTCCTCCATTATTAAAAGAAGCATCCATAACTACCATGCTCTTTACAGATCTACTCTCCCAAATATTTTTATATAGAAACTCTACTGAAATGCCTTCAGTTAATTTATCCGGCGAAATATCTACGGGCATTAAGTATGGAGCAAGAGTATTTGTATCAGCAAGACCATGGCCAGCATAATAGAAGATCAATTCCGCTTGCTCTTTAACCTTTCCAACCTGGTCAGATAGCATAAGAATACTTTCATACATTTCTTTTTTGGTGGCATCTAATAAAAGAATGATATGGTCTTCTTTTACACCTAATATATTTTTAACATATTTTTTAAATGTAATCGCATCGTGCCTGGCATAAGGTACATTAAAGTTTTTACTCAATAGCGTTTTCTCATTTGCATAACCTTCGTTACCAATTATTAATGCAAATTTCTCATTACCTTGCTTCGCCAATACAGGAATGTCGCGGTCTATATCAGAATTAAATTCATTCATTGGAACCTTTTCCTTGTATGCGAAACTACAAGTATTAACTAACAGACCAAAAGGCTTTACAGGATTATTAAACGGTGCCTGAATATTAACATTTACATTTACGTTACCTGAAGCTATCTCTTTACCAGCAATAATTGGTACTCTTACTATTTTTTCCTGATTGACTCCAATTTCACCAATCTTCACACTATCAGGAAAAGTGAGTTTTTTATTAGGATCGGAAGTTACTAATTTTGCATAAAAATTATCCGCCCTGGCAGGACCCAGATTCCTGATTTTAAACTGTATATATCCTTTTTCAAAAGCATCTAAACAATAATCTTCATCCTTATCAAAATAAGAAGCTGAATTTTCAACTACTTGAAGTGTTGTTAGCTTAGTGTTTACAAACTCTTTGTCACTAAGAGCACTAACAATCTTAAAACTAGGAATGTTTGGACTTTCTTTTATTGGAACATTCTTCTTCCAGGCTTTTTCAATTTCTCTTTTTCGTTTTATCAGACCAAAATAGTCAATTGCCCAGATTACACCTGCAGCCCCTAAAAATGCATAACTTAAATTCTTATTCAGTTTTGCTTTATCATAAAAGCTATTTTTATCACTAATTGTCTTAGCATCCAGATAATTGTTGTAATTATTTGAAGAAGAATAATACATTCCAACAGAAGTTCCAAGAAGAGAATATCCAATTGCTCCATAAATCCAATATGGTTTTTGAGGTT
>JARGGF010000188.1 GCA_029210905.1 Bacteroidales bacterium
AGAAATTGTGAAAGAAACTCTACTTAATATTTCTCAGTTAAAAGCCATTCAGGACAAAAATGGCGAAGAAGGGTGCAACCGATATATCATTAGCAATTCAGAAGATGTTTTTTCGGTACTTTTTGTTTATGCTTTATTTAAATGGTGTGGATGGCGCGAAGACAGTTTGTCTTTTGATATAGTGCCCCTGTTCGAAACCATGGAGGGCATGAAAACTTCTGAAACCACCATGCAGGAACTATTTGATATAGAAGAATATAAATCTCATCTCCAAAGACGAAACAACAAGCAGACCATTATGCTTGGATTTTCTGATGGCACCAAAGATGGGGGCTACCTAAAAGCCAATTGGTCCATTTTTAAAACCAAAGAGAACCTGTCTGTTTTGTGTGAAAAGAATCAGGTTAAACCCATCTTTTTTGATGGCCGTGGAGGGCCACCTGCGCGGGGTGGTGGAAAGACCCATCGTTTTTATGCAGCACAGAGCAACCTGATTTCAAACAATGAAATTCAGCTCACCATTCAGGGACAAACCATCACGAGTAAGTATGGCACTCAGGAACAATTTATTCACAATTGCGAACAATTGCTTACCGCCGGGCTGTCAAACTATCTGTCAGGAAATGAGAATATTATCTCTGATGAATTCCGAGATTTACTTGAAGAATTATCAAATATCAGTTACGAAAAATACAAGGAACTCAAAGTGCACCCAAAATTTATCCCTTTTTTAGAAAACATGAGTACCCTTAAATATTACAATAAAACAAATATAGGCAGCCGTCCGGGGAAAAGAGGCGATAAGAAAAAACTGGAACTGGCGGATTTGCGTGCCATTTCGTTTGTAGGTTCGTGGAGCCAGTTGAAGCAGAACGTGCCCGGATATTATGGGACCGGCATAGCACTTAAGGCGCTTGTAAAAAAGGGTAAATTACCGGCCTTAAAAAAAATGTTTCAGGAAAATGCTTTCTTTAAAGCATTGATGCTCAATTGTATGATGTCCTTGTCAAAATCCAACTTCGAGTTAACAGCTTACATGAAAAAAGATGCCGAATACAAAGAATTCTGGAACATCTTATATGATGAGTATCAGCTTTCAAAAGAAATGTTGCTCTTGATTTCAGATTACAAAATTTTAATGGAAGAAGAGCCCATTTCAAGGGAATCGATAAAAGTGCGCGAGCAGATTGTACTGCCCTTGTTGATCATTCAACAATATGCACTTCAAAAAATTAATCAGGATTCGGTCAATACCGATTTATATGAAAAAATAGTTACCCGATCGCTTTATGGAAATATAAATGCGAGTAGGAATTCGGTGTAAGGCATTATTATACAGGTAATTGTAGGAGGAATAGAAAACAAGAATCAAATTCTGTTCACTATTAAATATGGATTAGGGAAATGCCTCATATTTTTGCACCAAATTACATAATCTGCATTTATCTAAAGAGGATGTTAAAGTTTTATAATAAAAATCGAACCTAAAATGAAGAACGTTGCATTATTTTTTAGCCTGATTTTCTTTAACTATTGTTTTGGACAAAATTGCAAATTAGATGGAATAATTGTTGACAACCAAACAAATCAGCCATTGCCCTATGCAACGCTTGAAATATTCAGTCTAAAAACCGGAACGATAAGTGACAGGGATGGGAAATTCAGTATGGCGGTTGCATCGAAAGATGCAAAATCAGACTCTGTCGAATTTTCATATTTGGGCTATGAAAAAATGAAGCTATGCCTTGCTGAATTTATTGATTCAGAGCAGGTTATAATACTTAAAGAAAAACCAATATTGCTTGAAGAGGTAAAGATTTTACCTAAGGAATATTACTCAGAAATTGTTGGCATTAGAGATAAAGAACCTTCGAGAGTCCAATATACGGGTGCTTTTGGAGCAAATAAAGGTAATTTTCTTGAAAACAAAAACATGCAAGCCGGATGGCTTAAGTCTGTTAGTTTTTTTCTGCATGAGGATGGATACCCCAACTGTCCTTTTAGGGTTAGAATATATAAAGTAGGCGAAAATCATAAACCAGCAGAGGATCTTTTAAATGAAAATTTAGTTGTTTCAGCAGAAAAATCAGGCTGGTTTAGAATTGATGTTGCAAATTATAATATTCCTTTTCCAAAAGAAGGAATATTTATAATGATGGAGTGGATAAATTCAGGAGAAGCATTCTTTTTTGAGAAAGAAGTAACTTTTAAACGCAAAAATGGGCATACTGAAAAAGTTAAGCGGAAGTATTATGGACAATCTTTGGGAACAGTTAAAAAAAAGGGAGGAGTACATATGTGGGGAAATACTTTGGGTAATGAATGGATCCCGTATGATTTTAACCGCAAAGGTTACAATATAAATGCGATGATAAATGCAGAAATTGCATATGAGAAAAAATAGCAAATATTAATCCACTAAATACTAACAACATAGCAAAAATACAAAAAAGTGTGTACTATAGTAGTTATCTGAAACTTTCATGTAATTATTACAAAAATTGTTTGCTCAGGTACTCATTTGTCTCTTCTTCACGAAATAATCCCAAACATTTTTGTATTCCGCTTCAAATGTTTTATTTTTAGAAGCTTATAAAAAGTATTGACTCTGGTTTATAATACTGCTGCAATTATATTTTGGTGTGATTTTGTGCTTTTGTGGTTTGGTGGCTGGAATTATTGACCTCTTAAAATTACAAACATTGGATAAAATGGCCAGACCGTGATAATTTTAACCTTTAACCAAATCTAACAAACCAATGAAAGAATACAAAGCCGATGTAGTGATTATTGGCGGTGGAATTGCCGGAATCACCGCTGCCATAGAACTAATGAACGAAGGACTGAAAGTAATTCTGTTGGATCGTGATCATGAACAGCAGCTTGGAGGCCTTGCCCGCCTGAGTTTTGGCGGCATGTTTTTCGTTAATTCACCTATTCAGCGACGCTCTGGCATCAGAGACAATGCTGACGTTGCCTTGCGCGACTGGCACTCTGTTGCCGGCTTTGGTGACGAGGATATTTTACCAAAAGAATGGGCTGAAAAATATGTAAGCAGCTGTACTGATGAGGTCTATTATTGGCTGAGCAGGAAACATGGTATAAGGTTTTTCCCTGTAGTGCACTGGGTAGAACGTGGGCTGTATAAGCCTGGTAATTCATATCCGAGATTCCATATTGTTTGGGGCACCGGACAGGGACTCACCGACAACCTGATAAAGAGCATGAATACCCATCCTAATAAGGATAAATTACTTACACAATATTTCAGGCATAAGGCTGATAATCTGATTGTTGAAAATGGAAAAGTTCTTGGAGTTGAAGGCATCGATGAAGTTGAAAATAAGCCATTCAGGGCTATAGCGGATAATACCATTGTTGCAACCGGGGGAATGGGTGGAAATATTGATAAAGTCCGTGAGCATTGGTATCAACCGTGGGGCGAACCACCAAAAACCATCCTAAATGGTTCACATATTTACGCCCTTGGTGACATGCACGAAGCAGTAGAGAAAATCAATGGAAATGTAACCCATCTTGACTGGCACTGGCACTATGCGGCAGGTGTCCGGCACCCGCGGCCAGGATGGAAAGATCATGGTTTAAGCCTGGTGCCTCCTAAATCGGCATTATGGTTAAACTACAAAGGTGAACGTTTTGGACCACAGCCATTGATTACTTCTTACGATACCCGCTGGACTGTAGAAGAAATCTGCAAGCAGAAAAAAAAATACAGTTGGCAGTTACTGAATATGAAAATTATGATGAAAGAATTTGCCATAAGCGGTTCTGAAAGTAATGAATCATTGCGAGACAAAAAACCACTTTTGTTTTTGAAACATACATTTTTTGGTAATAAGAAACTGGTAAATGACATGTTAAACAGTCCTGATTTTGTTACCGCAAATACCCTCGAAGAACTTGTTGAAAAAATGAACGCCCTTGAGGGAACTAATGATGTTCAGCTCAGTGCTGTAAAAGAAAGTGTATTAAGATATGATGAAATTATTGAACGTGGCCCTAAATTTCACAACGATGATCAATTGAGGCGAATTGCGCATACCCGTCAGTACCGGGGCGATAAAGTCAGGACCTGTAAATTTCAGAAAATCCTGGATTCCAAAGCTTTACCACTGGTGGCTATCAGAGAATCAATTTTATCCAGAAAAACTTTGGGTGGCATCCAAACCGATTTGGAATGCAGGGTACTTAGTAAACCAGATGGGAAATCTCAACATATCATTCCTGGTTTGTATGCAATTGGCGAAGCTGCCGGATTTGGCGGAGGCGGTTCGCACGGTAAAGGGGCTTTGGAAGGAACTTTTTTGGGTGCTTGTGTGCTCACTGCACGAGTTGCTGCTAAAACAATTAATGGAAAAAAATTATGAGTCTAAAAAAAACAGGGGCTGAACTGGCCGTATATGCATTGGAACAAATAGGTGTAAAAAATACCTTTGGAATTCCGGGAGTGCATAATACTGAATTGTATGATGGTATTAACAGTAGTGATCTGATTGAGCCCATTCTGGTAACCCACGAAGGAGGTGCTGCTTTTATGGCCGATGGTGTTTCAAGAACCTCGCAAAGTATTGGCACACTGCTGATTGTGCCGGCTGCAGGAACAACCCATGCTATGAGTGGAATTGGAGAAGCCTTTCTGGATGGAATTGCCATGCTGATAATCAGTGGAGGGACCCGAACCGATAGTGGCAGACATTATCAGTTGCATCAGTTGGATCAGGGAAAGTTGGTGGGAAGCATTACCAAAGCCTGTTTTTTGATTGAAAAACACGATGAGGTAATTCCAACCATTTATAAAGCTTATGATATTGCTATTTCAGGAGAGCCAGGGCCAGTGTTTGTTGAAATTCCGGTAAACCTTCAAATGTTTAAGGGTGAAGTCGAAGAACTACCTGTTTATCAGGCAAAAAGAAAGATTGCAGAACCAGAGATCAATAAGATAAAACAAGCAGTTGATTTATTGGTAAAGTCTAATCAACCGGGAATTTACGTAGGATGGGGAGCTGTTGATGCAACAGAACATTCGAAACGAATTGCAGAATTATTGGTAGCACCGGTCGCAACTACCTTGCAAGGTAAAAGCTCGTTTCCGGCTGATCATCTGATGCATACAGGCGTTGGATTTGGCGCTTCTGCAAAACCTGCAGGACAAAATGCATTTGCCGGTTGTGACTGTATGTTGGCAGTGGGAGTCAGATTTTCAGAACTGGCTACCGGAAGTTATGGAATCCCGGAGCCTAAAAACCTTATTCATATTGATATAAATCCGGAAGTATTTGATAAAAACTACCAATCTGAAATTGCCATTGAAGGTGATGCTGCAGAGGTGCTTGCGCTGCTTGCTAAAGAATTGGAATCAAGAAATTATAAAACGGAGCGAAATTTTCAAAAAATTGGAGAAAAAATAAAAAAAGACAACCATGATTATTACCAAAAATGGCTAGCGGATAAAAAGAGCGATTTGGTTTCGCCAGGGCACTTTTTTAAAGCTTTACGAGCCAAGGTTGAGCATGATGCATTTATGGTGGTAGATGACGGAAAACACACCTTTTTGGCAGCGGAACTATTTGATGTTTATCAGCCCCGGCATTTTATTTCACCAACCGATTTTAATGCCATGGGGTATTGTGTGCCGGCAGCCATTGGATGTAAGCTGAGCAACCCTGAAAAACAGGTAATTGCCATCGTTGGCGATGGAGGTGTAATGATGACAGGCATGGAATTGCTGACTGCCACCACTAACGGATTAAATCCCATAATTTTTGTTTTTCACGATGGAGAATTAGGCCAAATATCTCAATTTCAGGCTATTCCATTAAACCGAAAAACCTGTACCAAAATTGGGCAATTAAATGTGGAAGGCATAGCCATTGCCACCGGGGCCCATTTTATTTCTATGGAAAATGATTCGCTGATTGAATCATGCATTGATGAAGCTATTAATTTTTCTAATGAAGGAAATGCAGTATTGGTTGATGTTAAAATTGATTATTCAAAAAAAACCATGCTGACAAAAGGTGTTGTAAAAACCAATCTAAGTCGTTTTCCGTTAAAAGAAAAAGTGCGGTTTATTGGCAGGGCAATTGGGAGGCATGTATTTAAATAATTTCTGTGAGCAAAGGGTTTAAATTTTCTATTGAATCGCTCAATTTGGGTATTAGTTAGAAGTTATTTGTTAGTTTATGAAAAAGAATTCGCTTTTTTGCGTATTAAAAGAAGTTGTATGTTTTTAATAACTTATATTTATGAAAATATTTAAAAGAATTTTACTTACTTTTTTGCTCCTGATTATTATCTCGGGCTCCATTTTTTTCCCCACGCTGCGAAGACTATACTGGACAATGACACTATTTGACAAAGAAGTGATAGCTGAAAATTTTATGGGAATGAATAAAAAATTCAAATCCCATGAAATTCAGCCTGGTGAAAAGGTTTTCCAATTTCCTAAAGGTGAACAGATTCAACTTCCTGAGGTTTTTACTTTCAATAACCAGCAATACCAGACCGCTCAATATCTTGATTCATCATTTACAGCTGGGTTTCTGGTAATTCAGAATGATAGCCTGGTGTATGAAAAGTATTTCCTCGGCGATACAGACAGCACACAGTTTATTAGCTGGTCCATGGCAAAATCTTTTGTTTCGGCACTGTTTGGGATAGCTGTGGAGGAAGGTTATATCAAAAGCATTGATCAAAAAGTGGAAGAATATCTGCCTGAGTTGATTGGTTCGGGATATGAGGGCGTTCGAATTAAAGATGTGTTGCAAATGTCTGTAGGCGTGAAGTTTAACGAGGATTATGGCGACTTTTATTCTGATATCAACAAATGGGGACGTGGTTTTGCTCTTGGAACTTCGCAGGATGCTTTTGCTGCAACTTTGGTGCGTGAAGAAGAACCCGGAACCCGAAATCATTATGTAAGCATTAATACCCATGTTCTGGGAATGATCATAGTAAAAGCTACTGGAAAAGGCCTTAGTCAATATTTAGCTGAAAAGCTTTGGGAGCCAATGGGCATGGAATATCCGGCCTACTGGCTGTGCGATAACCTGGGCATGGAAGTCGCCCTGGGTGGTTTAAATGTCACCTTGCGTGATTATGCAAAAATGGGGCAGTTGTACCTGAATAATGGTAATTGGAACGGGCAACAGATTGTACCAGAAAACTGGGTAAAAGCTTCAGTAACTCCTGATGCACCTCACCTGATGCCTGGCATCACTCAAAGTAACTCACATTCATTTGGTTATGGCTACCAGTGGTGGATACCTTATGGCGACGAAGGTGAATTTATGGCCATGGGGGTTTACAATCAGTATATTTATGTTAACCCGACTACAAGAACTGTAATTGTAAAGAATTCAGCTAATTACAAGTACAATGAGCTAGGAAATCCTTATGCCAGTTCTGATGTTATCATAGAATTATTTAGGGCAATTGCACATCAGAACAATAAATTAGATTCAATCTAAATTAAATGGTTGCAAACGTTTGCAATCGTTAATCTTGGGTACTTTATAAATTATTGAAAACAAGCTAACTAGATTTGC
>JARGGF010000189.1 GCA_029210905.1 Bacteroidales bacterium
AAGGCAGCATCTGCAACCAACAGATTTACTGCATCAATACATACGTTCAGGTTGTTTTTTATCTCATTAAAGTCGCCATTATAATTGTCGGTAATTTTAGGCGGAATGTTTCCCTTTGATATTCGATCAACATATTCGGCAGCTACATTAAGTGGCCCAATAACAGCGTCAAGGGTGTTATTTACACCTTGAACAATGGTTTTAAACTCCCCGTCATGTTTATTCGCATCAGCCCGTGTTGCAAGTTTACCATCTACTGCTGCTTTAGTTAACATCCTTGCATCAGAAACCAGTAAATTTATAGCATCAATACAAACATTAAGGTTATTTTTTATTTCATTAAAATCACCATGATAGGTATCAGTAATTTTGGGTGGGATGTTGCCTTTTGAAATACGGTCAACATATTCTGCAGCAACATTAAGTGGCCCAATAACAGCATCAAGCGTATTGTTAAAACCTTCCACAATGCTCCTGAATTCAGGGTCTATTTTCTCAGTGTTTCCTCTTATGGAAAGGTTCCCTTTGATGGCTGCTTTGGCTAAATCATTTACTTCAGAATTAATAACAGCCAGAATTTTATTGATATTTATTATGATGAATAAGGCTATAAGTATTCCAATAATTAATCCAATAATTAATAACTATGGTTAAGGTTCGTGCATTGTTATATACCTTGTCAGACTCTTCGTGAATATCACTTGATACATCAAGTTGCAGTTTTATTAATTGGTCAATTTTAGCTGTAAAGGGATCAATTGCCTGATATAACTCCTCAGTATTAAATCGCGACAACTCTTTGATCAAGGTGGAATCCTCAGATGAACTGATAATTTGAACTAACTTTTCATAAGCTGTTTTAGATGCCTGCCTCAATTCAATGGCCTGATTGGCTATTTGTTCTTCTTCTTTTGTTAATGTGGTAGACATGTAGTCATTCCAGTTTTTAGTAACAATTTCACTTGCTTCCTTTAAATCTGATAATGCCGACTGTTTGTCAATTATCCCCTTTTCTAATTTTTGGGATACTTCTACAATCTGAACCGCATAAGCATCGGAGACTTTTTTGAGCTGCGCCAGTGGCAATACCCTGTCGATGTACATGGTATTGACGCTTTCATTTACATTTTTAATGCTGTATATACCATATATGCCAATGGTCAACGAAACGACAATCAGGATGATTACCAGAATCGATATTTTTGTTGAAATTTTTATTTTCATAGCGTTTTAAATTAAAGGTTTTTTTAAAATTAAATTATTAATCACTTCTTTCCTCCATTGTTTTATTCTTTTACGAAAACGATTTTTTTTTCATCAGCCTGAAATTTTTAGAACCATAATCCTGCGGTGGTCCATGCCCACTGTATACGGTTTTTATATTTTTGCCCAATAATCTTGAAAGGGTATAAGAATTTTCTGCTTCAAGCATAGGATTTTCAAATTCTATCGGGAAATTGGTATCTCCCGAAAACAGGATGCCTTCCTCTTCGCAATGCAGGCAAATTGAATCGTAGCTATGTGAAGTAATATGAAATACCTCAAACTCCTTATCACCTATCTTTATTTTGTCGCCATCGTCGAGTCTTATGTCAATGCCCTTCAGGTGTGAATTAAAACCATAGATTACAGGATTAAAAACTTTTTTAATTTCAGACAGCATGGCCGAATGATCTGAATGACTGTGAGTTATAATAACCTGATCTACCTTGTTTTTTCCCAGTCCGGTATTCATTTTTTCAATTTTGCCAACAATTTCAGGGTCGCTTCCAACATCAATCAGTGTATTTAAATCTTCAACAGTATTCCATTCTCCAAGGACCATAAATACATTCGAAGTATAAATTTTACTGTCTGCTGTTAAGTTTATAATTTTCATATCAACCTATTTTTTCATACAATTGTCCGTAATTGACTATGCGCCTGAATTTATTGTTTAATTCACCGGGCATATTTTGGGTATTTTCCATAACCAGCAGTCCTTCGTTCAGCAGCATATCATGGTACATTGAAATTACATCTATTCGCTGTTGATAATTGAAATGCAAAAGCACATTTTTGCAAATTACCAGGCTGTAATCATTTCTTAATGGCTTAAGTGTCAACAAATCATACTTTTCAAAGTCAACCAAATTTCGCAGATCCTGGCTAATAATAAAATGATTTGGTTTTTCTGCAGGACTAAAGTATTTTTTAAACAAATCTGCAGGTATTCTCTGCAAATGGTCTTTATGATAAATACCTTCCCTGACTGTTTTTCCAAAATCTACATTCTCATTATCAATATCAATGGCATGAATTTTTACATTACGCAAGGAAAACTTTCCTATTTTTTCAGCAAGTAGGATTGCAAAAGTATAGGTCTCCATGCCCATTGCGCAGCCTGCATTCAGAATACGAATATTTGAGCGGCCAATAGTAAAGGGCACCAGGTGTTCTACACCCAGTGCTAAAATTTGCTCATCTCTGAAAAAAAATGTAAATGCCATAATTATATAATTCTTAATACAATACCGTTTAATTTGGAAAAAAAAGACAAGATCATCAGTCAACAAAAATTCACTATTTTCAAGTAGATTGTTTGTTTTTTTTGCCTTTTGTGGTTGGTTTTTCTACGGCCTCAACCAATTCTGTTTCAGCATGTATATCATGTGTTTCCGACCCGGTCTGCTGCAATAAGCTGACCTCTTCTTTTGAAAATACTTTGTCAATGTCCAGTATCATGGTAAAACTGGTCTCGTTTTTAAGCATTCCAAGTAAAAAATCGGTATTGTAGCTGTAGCCCATTTCAGGTACATCCATAATGCTGGTTTCATCAAATGAAATTACATCATGAACGCTGTCGGCCATGGCGCCAATGAGCATTTTTTTACCTTCTACATTTAAATCAAATACAATGACTACATATTTTTCACCTTCAGCTCTTTTAGGTAGCCTGAATTTTAGCCTTGTATCAATTACGGGGATGATTTTGCCCCTGAAATTAATTACACCTTCAATATAATCAGGCACATTTGGTACTTCTGTGATATACTGTTTTTCAAGTACTTCCAATACTTTTGCCACAGATACGGCAAAGGTTTCTTTTCCTATTCTAAAGGAAAGAAAAGTGTTTTTCTTTTTTGCGTTTATCATATTCATAAGTTTTAAAAGCTTGTTACAAAAATTTATTTAGCATATTAGAAGTTTTCAAATTCAGAATCTGAACTTTCGTCCTCCATATTTATATTTATCTTACTCTTTTTTAATGCTGCCGTCTGATAGGTATTTATATTTGGTTTTATATTTGATTTACCAGCTACTTTGCGGTTGAGAGTAAAGAATTCCATAACATCTCTTAGCTGTTCTGCCTGTGAGGCAAGTTCTTCAGAACCACTGGATAACTCTTCAGCACTTGAAGTATTTTGTTGAGTCACTTCCGAAAGTTGAACCATGGCACCATTCACCTGCCTTATACCTATTTCCTGCTCTTCACTCGCCAGCACAATATCACGTACCAGTTCAGCAGTTTTTTCAATACTTGGAACAATTTTGGCCAGCTGCTTGCCCGATTCTTCTGCAATAGTAACGCTGTTCTTTGATACTGTGTTAATTTCAACAGCGGCCTGCTGACTTTGTTCTGCCAGTTTACGAACTTCTGCAGCAACAACAGCAAAACCCTCACCATGCTCTCCCGCGCGTGCAGCTTCAATGGCTGCATTTATTGCCAGTAAATCTGTTTTTTCAGCAATATCCTTAATGATAGTGATTTTTTCAGCAATGGTTTTCATGGCCTCCACTGTTTCATAAACACTTTTGTTACTGATTAGTATATCCTCAGCTGCTTTTCGTGCATTAGTTTCAGTTGTTTTTGCATTGGTAAGGTTATTTTGAATGTTGGCCAGCATTTGTTCAAATGATGAAGTTACTTCTTCGGTTGAAGCTGCTTGTTCATTTGCTCCACTTGCAATTGAATTTGCAGACTGGCTCATTTGGCCGCTTCCACTGGTCACATAATCTGCAGCTGCTCTTATTTCTCCAACAATCTCAGATAAAGAGGCCACCATTTGCGAAAGGGCTTCCATTAGTCCATCCTGTTCCGATCGTTTTTTGAGCTGAATGGTTAAATCGCCATTGGCAACAAGCGTAGCTTTCTGGATAATATCATTTGTAGAGTTAACCAGTAAATTCAGGTTGTTTTTGATCGTATTAAAATCACCATTATAATTTTCGACAATGATATTTGGGATATCCCCTTTAGAGATGCGATCAATATAGTCTGCAGCCATATTTAATGGCCCAATTACTGCATCAAGGGTGTGGTTTACCCCATCTACAATCTTTGCAAAATCACCACCATGTTTTGAAGCGTCTGCCCGTGTACTTAATTTTCCCTGCATGGCAGACAGGGCTAACATATCAGCATCACTAACCAACAGGTTTATTGCATCAATACATACATTTAGGTTGTTTTTTACTTCATTAAAATCTCCATTGTAGGCATCTGTGATTCTGGGTGGTATATTGCCTTTTGAAATTCGATCTACATATTCTGCAGCCACGTTAAGTGGACCAATTACTGCATCTAAAGTATTATTAATTCCGACAATAATCTCTCTGAATTCAAAATTGGTCTCTTCAGGTTTGGCGCGTGTTGCTAATTTACCGCTTACCGCAGCTTCTACTAAATCTCTAGTTTGCTTAATTAAGGTTCTGATAATATTTTGAATATTCCTTGCAATCCAGAAATTTAACAATAAGGTAATTAGAATTATTAAGCAAGCCACAATAATTAGGGCATTTGAAATAGTTTTTGATGTTTGGTTATAGAGCTCGTCGGCAAATTCACTTTTTTCATTCATTGAACTGATTATTCCCAATATAGGTTGCTCAAGTTCATCAACTTTTTTATCAATGGCATCGTCCAACTCAAGAATTTTTGCCTTTGATATAGAATCCTCAGTCTGTTTTAACAATGGAAACATCTCATCTTCAAACAAATCAACCAATTCCTTCTTTATTGAGGAAGCTTCCTGGAACAATTGAATTTCTTTTTCTGTTTCAACAATTTTTCCCATATTCTCAAAGTCGAAATTCAGCTCTTTAGTGATTGCTACCCAATCTTTTTCAGACTCACTAATATTTCTATTTATTTGTGCATCAGCAACAACCATGTACATTGCGGCTCCCATCCCTGCACCTTCCTGCATGATTAATGCATCTTCCGCTCTTTTTGCGCTTTCTTCCTGCAATTTGTGAAGTTTGTCTACCTGTAAAACACTATAGGTACTAACGCCCACAAAAACCAGAATAATTATTGCGAGAATAAGCATTACTTTTTGACTAATTTTTAGATTTTTCATAATTTTATTTAATTTAATTAATAACCTAAGAGTCTTAATAAAGCGGGAAGGAGCAATTCCACCCGCTTATTAATTATTATCTTTCCACTAAAAGTTTTCAAATTCAGCATCAGACGCTTCACCATTCAAATCAAGGTTTACTTTTTTGTTGGCAACATTGCTAAAAGCTTTTTTTGTTGTTTTTAATTTGCCTTTTGTCCTGTCCATATTATTGTGATCAAGTACAAAGAAGTTCATTACTTCTTTTAGTTGTTCTGCCTGTGATGCCAGCTCTTCAGAACCACTGGATAATTCTTCGGCACTTGAAGTGTTTTGCTGCGTAACATCAGAAAGCTGGTTCATGGCTCCATTTACCTGGCGAATGCCAATTTCCTGCTCTTCGCTTGCCATTACAATATCGCGCACCAATTCAGCAGTTTTTTCTATACTTGGAACTATTTCGGCCAGTTGTTTGCCTGATTGTTCAGCAATGCTTACACTGTTTTTTGATACATTGTTAATCTCAACTGCGGCCTGTTGACTTTGTTCTGCCAGCTTACGAACTTCTGCAGCAACAACGGCAAAACCCTCTCCATGCTCTCCTGCACGTGCCGCTTCAATGGCAGCATTAATAGCCAGTAAATCAGTTTTTTCAGCAATATCTTTGATGATAGATATTTTTTCAGCAATGGTTTTCATGGCCTCCACTGTTTCGTAAACACTTTTGTTACTGATTTTAATGTCCTCAGCTGCTTTACGGGCATTGGTTTCTGTTGTTTTTGCATTTGCCAGGTTGTTTTGCACATTGGCCAGCATTTGCTCAAATGATGAAGTTACCTCTTCTGTTGATGCTGCCTGTTCGTTTGCTCCGCTTGCGATGGAATTGGCCGATTCACTCATTTGATTACTACCATTGGCTACATAATCTGCTGCTACATTTACTTCATTTACAATGCTTTGTAGTGATATAATCATTTGTTGAAGGGTTTCAGACAGTTCGTCTTCATTGGATAGTTTATTTACTTTAACGTTCAATCTACCTTCGGCAATTAACTTAACTACATCTACCATACCCCTTAGCCATTGTTGCACCCCATTTACTGCATTTTGCATCTCTTTGTGCTCGCCGTGTAAATTCAGTTCAACTTTTTCTTTAATATTTCCTTTGCTAATCAGTTTGAGAACCCTGTTCCCTTCCTGAATGGGTACCAGAATTTCTTTCAGCATTTCATTTACACCAAGCATAATTCTTTTCCAGTCTCCTTCAAATTCATCGGCCCTGGCCCTTGTTTGTAGTTTACCTTCTTTTGATGCTTCAATAAGGCCATTAAGCTCATTCATTACTTTTTTCAGATTTACACGGACACCTTCGATGGTATTATTGATAAATACCTTTTTACCGGGGAATAGCTCAATTGGAGCATCAAAATTTCCTTTACCAAATTCATCGAAGCAGGCCATGGCTTTTTTCTTTACGGTAATGTGGCCAAAAACCATATTGTTAACTCCTTCGGCCATTTGTTTGTAAGCACCTTCAAACCTTTTTTCATCAAGCTTAACATCTATATCTCCTAGATCGTGCTGTTTCGACATTTCGTTCATCTCACCAATCAGGCCATTTAGGGCATCAATACAAACGTTCAGGTTGTTTTTTATTTCATTAAAATCGCCATTGTAGGAATCTGTAATTTTTGGGGGAATGTTGCCTTTAGAAATTCTGTCAACATATTCAGCAGCAACATTTAACGGGCCAATTACTGCATCTAAAGTATGATTAACGCCTTCCACAATCACCCTGAAATCGCCTTCGTGTTTTGAAGCATCTGCTCGTGTGGCAAGCTTTCCTTCAACAGCAGCCTTTGCAAGTGCTCCGGCATCTGCAATCAATAAGTTTATGGCGTCAATACAAACGTTCAGGTTGTTTTTTATTTCATTAAAGTCGCCACTATAATTGTCGGTAATTTTAGGAGGTATATTTCCCTTTGATATGCGGTCAACATATTCGGCTGCAACGTTTAATGGGCCAATAACCGCGTCGAGTGTATTATTTACTCCATCTACTATTTTAGCAAAATCACCTTCGTGTTTTGAAGCATCAGCTCGTGTAGCAAGCTTTCCTTCAACAGCAGCCTTTGCAAGTGTTCCGGCATCTGTAACCAATAAGTCTATGGCATCAATACAAACGTTCAGGTTGTTTTTTATTTCATTAAAATCGCCATTGTATGAATCTGTAATTTTT
>JARGGF010000018.1 GCA_029210905.1 Bacteroidales bacterium
ATTAAAAACCTTGAAAAAAAGTGGCTATTTATAGCACATTCGTTTTTTATCTGGATAATGTATTTTTTAATGATTTATGTGACCTTCTGGTCATTTGAATTCACCAGCCATTTATCTCTTTTAACAGGTCTTACTATTTTTGTTATGGCAAGTTTTGGAATGGTAGCACCGTCGCCAGGTGGTATTGGCACCTGGCATTTTATGGTTATTGAAACTCTGGTAATTTATGGTGTAGAAAGAACGCCGGATGCCAGCGCTTTTGCTTTTGCAGCGCATGGAACCATGACTTTGCTGATTATTGTTGTAGGTTTAATCTCTCTACTGTTAATTCCAATTTATAATAAAAAGACTGCAAAAATTGTTGGAGAAGAATAGATATCATTCAAAATCCAAACTTTTCTGGCTTCTAAAGATAACAATAACAGTTATTGCATATTCCTACATCTATTATCGCATTTCAGATGTATGGCAAATGAGTGACGGCTCTGAACTTTTTCATTCGTGGAACTGTCAAAAGACTATTTTACTCCTAACAAGTATTTTATTAATGATATTCAACTGGTTGGTTGAGTCTTTTAAATGGAGATCATTAATTTTACACATTGAACACCTCTCTTTCTTAAAATCAATAAAATCAGTATATATCGGTATTACATGTGCAATTTTTACACCTTACCGCATTGGCGAATACTTCGGAAGGCCTTTATTGTTATCAAAAAAAAACAGATCCTCTGCCCTGTTTGCAAATATTTTAGGGAGTATCAGCCAGAATATTGTTACTGTTAGCATGGGAATTATTGGTTTACTCTTCTACACTTTATCACCGAACCAGGAAGATATTTTATTATCAGGAATTTTAATATTGCTTACAATCCTGGTTTTTATTTTAATATTGCTGCTGTTTTCTCTTTTTTTTCCCTCTAAACTGATATCTTTAATAAAAAAAACTGGTTGGTTTATCAGCTACTACGACAAATTAATATTCCTGACTAAGTACACAAAAAGCCAGCTTCTTTATATTCTAGCTCTAAGCTTTAGCAGATATCTAATCTTTTTCTCACAATATTTTTTGTTACTTCATCTCTTCGACATTGAAATAAGCATTAAAAGTGCCTTTACTGCCATAAGCCTTAGTTATGTGTTTCTTTTTAGCATTCCGGGAGTGCCAATTGCCGATATTGGTATACGAGGATCTCTTGCTCTTTTTTTCATTGGGGCATTTTCGTCAAATAATCTTGGAATACTAGCCGCATCAAGTAGTTTATGGATTATTAATCTGGCAGTTCCATCAATCATTGGCTCCTTTTTTTTAATTCAGGTAAAATATACAAATAAGAATAGCAAAAAACCTTAATCTTGAAAATCTACTTGTAGCATAATTGCTGATTTATTTTTTTTACATTTGCCTTTTATTATAAAAAATATTTAATTTTTCAATTAAAAACTCGAAAATGAAAAACTTATTAATTTTTGCCCTAATGGCTATGTTTGTAATTGCCTGTAATTCAAATGGAACCAATGATGCTGAAAATAACGATGAGCAAAGCTCTGGCATTAAAAAATACGACATTGAATCTGGTTACATTACCTATAAAATGAGCATGATGGGAATGGATACCAAAACAACTATGTATTTTAAAGATTATGGCAAAACAGAGGCTTCTATTACAGAAATGGAAATGATGGGACAAAAATCAACCACTAAAATGCTTAGAAAAGATAATATTGTCTATTCCTACTCACTTGAACAAAAGATGGGAACAAAAATGAAGATGGGTGCTGAAGACATTGCTGCTGAAGGAGAAATGGGAAGACTTGACGAAAAAACCATTGTTGACCAGATGGGAGGAACAAAAATGGGTACTGAAAAAATTCTGGGCAAAGAATGTGTTGTATATGAAGTTACTATTGACGATGCAAAATCTAAATATTGGATTTGGGAAAATATGGTTTTTAAAATGGTTGCCAGCCAAAATCAAATGGAAGTAACCATGGAAGCCGTAGATTTTAAAGAGACATCAGATTTTCCTGCCGGAACATTTGATGTGCCAACAGACATAAAATTTACTGATCCAAATGAAGTAACTGACTTTGACAAAGAAGACGCTGCTGGATAATTTATTATGTTATATTTCATAATTATTTTTGGAATTACTTTACTTTATTTCATAATAATTATTTCATTCATTTATGGATGGAAAAATATCAATTTTTACAAGAAGGGTCACATTGGCCCTTCTTTTCCATTTATAAGTCTGGTAATTGCTGCCAGAAATGAAGAAAAAAACATCAGCAATCTGATTAATGCATTGGCTCAGCAATCAATTGGAGCAAGTGGCTTTGAAATTATTCTTGTTGACGATCATTCTACGGATAATACATTACAAATTGCGAAAAGTTTTGAAAGCATCGTAAAAAACTTAACTATTCATTCCCTTAAAGAAAACACTGGAAAGAAACATGCAATATCGCTTGGAATTAAACATTCCAATGGAAATTTGATAGTTACAACCGATGCTGATTGCATACCTCATAAAAACTGGCTCGAAACAATTGCCGGATTTTATACCCTCCACCAACCAAAACTTATCATTGGCCCAGTGCTAATGCGGGGTAACTCTTTTTTTAAAAAAATACAAGCCCTTGATTTTTTTGCACTCATGACTTCAGGAGGAGCTGCAACCGGTATTAAAAAACCCATTATGTGTAATGGGGCTAATCTTGCCTTTGAAAAAGAAAGTTATTTGGAACTAACAGATCCTCAATACTCTAAAGAAGTTTCGGGAGATGATGTTTTTCTTATGTTATCTTTGAAAAAAAATTATCAGGATAATATATTATTTCTAAAATCAGAACAAGCAACTGTTATTACCGAGCCCGAAAATTCATTTATAAACTTCATTGCTCAGAGAAAAAGATGGGCTTCTAAAAGTAAAAGTTATAAGGATTTTGATATTTTATTCGTCTCTGTAACAGTATTATTGATGAATTTATCGCTATTGACAAATCTAATACTGATAATTTTTTCAAGCTGCTTTCTATGGATATTTCTGCTCCAGTTGTTGTTAAAATCAATGGTAGATTTTATCTTTCTTTATGATACAAGCTTTGATTTTAAACAACAAAAACTCTTAAAATATTTTTTACCTGCCCAAATATTTAATGTTGTAATGATTCCTTACCTGGCTATTGCCGGAATAACAGGATCAATAACCTGGAAAGGAAGAAATGCCATGTAGGTTCAGGACAAAGCATTTAATGCCTCTTGTTTCGACCCAAAAATCTTAAATAAATTGTCAAATCCTGAAAATTGAAAAACCTCTTCAATGTTTTTCTGCAAGTTACACAATATCAGTAACTTGTCAGATTTTTTCAGCTTTTTCAAACTCATAATCAGTATCCTGAGTCCAGAGCTGTTAATAAAATCAAGTTTCTCGCAATCTACAAGAATATTAAGGTCTGCGTCATCAGATAACTGATTAAAAAATGATTCTGCTTTAGCATTATTTAAAGCATCCAATCGTCCTTCTAGTTCAACAAGATGAACCTGCCCATTTTTTGTGTGCTTAATCTCCATGCTCAAGGCTTTTTAATATGGTTATGATATTTTTATTATTATTTCTTCTGTATGAAAAATTATCTGTGAATTTTTTTACCAAATGAATGCCTAAGCCGCCAATATTTCTTTCTTCAAGTGGCTTGTCAAGATCTGTAGGTTCAGCAACGTCCAGCGGATTAAAAGCATGAGCTCCATCTTTGATTTGTATGCGCAAGTTCCGCGCCTCCAAAGAAAATCGAATGGTAATATCACAATCCTCTTTGCCATTGTATCCATGGTTTATGATATTGGTAACAATTTCTTCAAGTGCCAGGTTCATGCTAAAAGCAACATCTTTACTAATTTCCCATTCTTTGCACATCTTGGCCAGTTGTTCATTCATTATCTGAATACCACTTAGCCTGCTTTTAATATTGATTATATGGTTTCTCATTTTATTATTCATTTCATCCCGGTGTAAGTAAGTGCTAAGATAGTAATATCATCAGATTGTTCCGCATCCTGAGCAAATTTTTTGATTTCCTGCTTAATTTCAAGGACGAGTTGCTTACTATCAATCTCTTTAGAATTCTGGACTATCGCCAATAAGCGATTATCAGAAAAAACTTCACCTTCTGGATTGAAAGCTTCCGTAATGCCATCGGTATAAAGCAAAATTTTATCTCCGGGATTAAGCTTCCTGTTATCAGAATGATACGTAAAATCATCAAGTACACCCAATGCAATGTTCTGGTTGAGTTTAATATAATTATATCCAGATATATCATTACCGATTATTGGAGGATTGTGTCCCGCATTAACCATACATAAATCACCGGTTTTCAAATTAAGAACAGCACAAAATAAGGTAGCAAACATTGAGGTATCATTGTCTTGGGTCAGGGCATTGTTCACATTAAAAAGAACCTTCTCAATGGCCACACCACGCTGAGCTTCTGCCTGAATAAGCGTTTTTGCAATCACCATGAATAATGCTGAAGGCACTCCTTTACCAGATACATCAGAAATAACAAAACAAAAATTATCTTCATCAATAAAAAAGAAATCATAAAAGTCACCAGCCACTTCCTTTGCAGGCTCCATAAGCGCAAAAATTTCAAATTCTTTCCTGTGTGGGAAAGGAGGGAAAACATGTGGAAGCATCCGCCGTTGAATATCCTTGCCAAGCTCAAGCTCGCTTTGTATCCTTTCTTTGGTAGCAGTTGTTATTTTCAGGTTGGCAATATATTGGTTTAAATCGGTGGTCATTTTATTAAAAGCTCTGGCAAGATCGCCAATTTCATCTTTTGTCTTTACTTTAATGTGATAACTTAAATCACCCTGTGCAACACGATTAACACCATTGTGTAAATTTTGTAAGGGCTTCATCATCCAAGCAGTAGCCCTGTTAATAACTATTACAGTTAGTAACAATAACACGCTCATCATCACAATTAGTTGTAGCTGCAAATCATAAATCGCATCATAGGTTTTTTGCATAGAAAACCCGATCCTAAAAGTTCCCCAAAATTTGCCTTTTACATAAACCGGTGAAGATATGCGCCACATCTCCTCGCCCGTATCACGCTGATATACATCAAGTAAGTAGGGTTTATCAAAATTTGCACCCACCAAAGGATCATAATAGATTCTTTTTGAGCGGCTTTTTTCATTATCCACAAAAAAATTACCCGTAAGTGGCTGGTTATAAATTGAGTTATGGGTTGGAGTATATCCGTTTTTATCGCATAAAACTGCAAATACCACTTGTGGATCTTTAAAAAATTCATCTTGTATTGAGGCTATCAAGGTATCCAGATAGAGATCCATCCCTGTAAGATAATGGTATTTTTGAATATTTTTAAGCTGGTTAAGAGACAGCCTGCCGTATGAATCAAGAACATCATGCCTGAATGCAACCGGAACTAATGTATCATTAAATAAATCAGAGAATGAATAAACTTTATTTTCCACAATATTATCAAGCATTTCGCTCATTATTTTTGCACCAGTTTGTGCCGAGGCAATCCCTTTTTTAAGAATTGTATCTTTTAGTTGGGATGAACGATCATTTACAAGATAAATAGTGAATAAGGTAACAATACTGCCTAATATAATAATGAGTGCGAATGAAAGTCTAACTGAAAGTTTTTTAAACATCTACATTATAATTTCTTTTATTTCTTTTGAGTGTAATTAGTTTCCCATCTCCGACATAAACTTTATACGCATCAATCTGATATCAATTTCACTATAATCAGCTTCTCCAAGCTCCTCTAAGGCATCCTCAATAGACTCACTTTCTGCTTCACTGAAATAATCGTAGATTTCTTCCTGATGATCTTCATCGAGTATTTCATTAATATAGTAATCAAGGTTTAGTTTTGTTCCTGAATTAACAATTGCTTCGATTTCCGTAAGCAAATCCTTCATTTCCAAACCTTTTGCATCTGCGATATCATCAAGGGATATTTTCCGGTCAATACTTTGAATATAGTAAACTTTATTTACCGATTTATTAACCACCGATTTAACGACCATGTCCTGAGGTCTATCGATCTCATTTTCTTCAACATATAGTTTTATAAGATTAATGAATTCTTTTCCATAGCGCACCGCTTTACCTGCCCCAACTCCCACAATTTGCTTCAATTCATCCATTACAACGGGATATTGAACAGACATGTCTTCGAGCGATGGGTCCTGGAATATGACAAAAGGCGGAACCCCAAGCTTTTTTGAAAGTTTTTTTCTTAAATCCTTAAGCATTTGAAACAATACAGGATCAGCTGATCCTGAGCCGGTACCAGCAGTTCCTCCTTCTTCGATCTCCATTTCATCATAATCATGATCTTTTGTCAATTTTACTGAGTATGGATTTTCTAAAAACGCTTTGCCTTCCTTGGTCATTTTAAGCAATCCATATTTTTCAATATCCTTTTCAATCAAATGGATGATTAAAGCCTGTCTGATAACAGCATTCCAGAATTTGACATCATGTTCTTTACCAAGCCCAAATTCTTCAATTTTATCATGTTTATAGGATTTAATAGCGGCATTCACTTTTCCTGCCATAATGTTAGCAATATGATCCGCTTTAAAGTTTTCTTTCACTACCTCAATCACTTCTAACACTTTAACAATATGTTCCATCCCCTCAAATTGCTCTTTAGGGTTAAGGCAATTATCGCAATTATTACACGGGGTCTGCAAGATTTCACCAAAATAATTTAATAATTGTTTTGGCCTGCAAACGGAAGATTCAGCATAAGCCACAGTCTCAAGCAGAAGCTGCTTCCCAATTTCCTGTTCAGCTACAGGTTTGCCCTGCATAAACTTCTCCAGCTTTTGGATATCTTTATAACTATAAAAAGCTATACATTTGCCTTCGCCGCCATCACGCCCTGCCCTTCCTGTTTCCTGATAGTAACCTTCAAGACTTTTTGGAACGTCGTAGTGGATAACAAAACGGACGTCAGGTTTGTCAATACCCATACCAAAAGCAATGGTTGCAACAATTACGTCCACTTCTTCCATCAG
The DNA here is from genome assembly GCA_029210905.1 of Bacteroidales bacterium. Lineage (GTDB taxonomy): Bacteria > Bacteroidota > Bacteroidia > Bacteroidales > NBLH01 > NBLH01. Next base: position 7,079 of record JARGGF010000018.1, read on the forward strand.
GAATTTATCCTGATTGCCTGAACGGGTTGCACTATCCATGCCAGCATGGTATGGCAAAGCTTTAATATCATTAATTAGTAATGTTTCTGCTAATTCTTCAACTTTTTTTCTGCTAAGACAATAGATGATACCCGATTTTCCAGTATTTTCTTTGATAAATTTTATTATTTGCTTCTCTGGATTGGTTTTGGGTCTAACTTCGTAATAAAGATTTGACCTGAAAAAAGATGATTTAAATACATTTGCATCCAACATACCCAGATTTTTCTGAATATCATGTTGAACTTTAGGAGTAGCAGTAGCAGTTAAGGCCATAAGTGGAGAAGTTCCAATTTCTTCAATTATTGGTCTTATTTTTCGGTATTCAGGCCTGAAATCATGCCCCCATTCAGATATACAGTGTGCTTCATCTACTGCATAAAATGAAATTTTTATATTGTGTAAAAAATCAATATTCTCTTCTTTGGTTAAGGATTCCGGAGCTACATAAAGGAGTTTTGTTTTTCCCGAGAGGATGTCTTCCTTTACCTGTACAATTTGTCCCTTATTCAGCGATGAGTTCAAAAAATGGGCAATCCCATCTTCTTCACTAAAACTACGCATAGCATCCACCTGGTTTTTCATCAAGGCAATTAAGGGAGAAATAATAATTGCCGTACCTTCCATAATTAATGCAGGAAGTTGATATATTAAAGATTTGCCACCCCCTGTGGGCATTAATACAAAAGAATCTCTCCCGTTTAAAACATTCCTTATCGCTTGTTCTTGCTTTCCTTTAAATTTATCAAAGCCAAAATACTTCTTTAAATAAAATTGCAAATCTTCTTCTGCTTCTTTCACTATTGTACTTTTTAAAAATCCATTGCCCTTCATTTTTTTCAAATTTTATTGAAGGGATGCAAAATTAATAATTTGCACCTAAAAAAACTACGAAATGTAATATTTGTTGCTACACTATTTATATATTTTTAACAATTACAACCTTCTGAATATGAAATATTTCAATATTTTACTGTATGCTTTCGAAGAAGAAGCCTCAAGGAGCCATTTCTTAAAAACAATCGAAATAAATATCCAAATTTGAATTTATAAACTTTATATTTGTAGCCAGATAATATCAAAATTAAAGTTACGTAAAATTATTGGATGCAGCAAAAGTTAATGGACAAAGTAAAGCCTTAAACCATGCACATAATTTATGTATTACAAAAGATACTGATTAGTTAACAAAAAATGGAAACCGAAACAAAAACACCCCAGGATGAAATGGGCTTTCTTGATCACCTTGAAGTACTTAGGTGGCACTTGGTTAGATCTTTTACAGCAATTATTTTGTTTGCCATTTTAGCCTTTATATTTAGAGATTTCATATTTGATACTGTGATTCTGGCGCCAAAAAATCCAAAATTTTTCACCAACGAAATGCTCTGCAAATTTGGTACTTTTATAGATGTAAAAACACTTTGCATTAATTCAAAGCCTTTTCAAATAATCAATATAAACATGGCAGGGCAATTTTCAACCCATATTATGGTATCACTCGTTGCCGGTTTTATTATTGCTTTTCCTTACGTATTTTGGGAATTATGGAGCTTTATTAAACCCGCACTACATTCCGGGGAAAAAAAACATGCAAGAGGAGCCGTTTTTTTTAGTTCTCTGTTATTTGTTATTGGTGTATTATTTGGTTATTATATTATAGTCCCATTATCTGTTCATTTTTTGGGTGGATACAACGTTAGTGAACAAGTTCTGAATCAAATAAATCTGGGGTCGTATATTTCCACTGTAACTTCGGTTGTTCTTGCAGCTGGCGTTATTTTTGAGTTACCCATAATAATATACTTTTTGAGTAAAGCCGGCTTGATAACACCTATTTTTTTAAGAAAATATCGCAAACATTCTTTGGTAGTTATTTTAATTTTATCGGCAGTTATTACTCCTCCTGATGTATTTAGCCAAATACTGGTGGCATTGCCTTTGGTTGCACTCTACGAAATCGGAATTTCTATTTCAAAAAGAATCACTGCCAAAGATGAAAGTCTAATGATATAATAATTTCTGCCCAATTCTAGTTATAATAGTATTTTGCAAATTGAAAAAATTGTTTAATAAATATAGAATCCTTTCAATAGTTTTGTTTCTGGGGCCTCTTTTTAACGCCAGTCAGCTATATTCTCAAAAAACAATTGTGAGAGGGGTAGTTTTGGATGCTTCTAATAAGGAACCGCTTCCTTTTGTCAATATTTCTTTTAGTAATACAAATATTGGCACTATTACCGAACAAGATGGAAGCTTTCGCCTTGAAACGACCAAAAATAATGATACACTGTTAATTTCATACGTGGGTTATGAAAGTCAGCTAATTAAAATTAAAAGATTTATTAGCCAGGAACTCAATATCGAATTAACTCCAACCGAGATGAACCTTGGAGAAATAACAGTTTTTGCAGGAGAAAATCCCGCCTTGCCAATATTTAGAAACATCCTTGAAAATAAAAAAAACAATAATCCTGAAAAACTGGAATATTTTAATTGCGAGGTATATAATAAATTACAAATTGACTTAAATAACGTAACTGATAAATTTAAAAGCAGAAAAGCTTTTAAAAAGTTTCAATTTGTGTTTGAGCTCGAAGACAGCTCTGAAGTAATGGGGAAAAATTATTTGCCGGTTTTTCTTTCTGAAAATTATTCAAACTACTATTACCAAAGAAGGCCTAGACGTAAAAAAGAGGTCATCATTGCCAGCAGAATTTCAGGGCTCGAAAATAAAAGTTATGCAGAGTTTACGGGGCAAATGTATATTGATCTGAACTTGTATGACAACTATGTTAATGTATTTGGTAAACAGTTCGTTAGCCCTTTTTCAAATACAGGTATGTTGGTTTATAAATATTTTCTCGAAGATAGTGCATATATTGATAATAATTGGTGTTACAATATCACTTTTAAGCCAAAAAGGAAGCAAGAAAGAACCTTTCATGGCGATTTTTGGGTCAATGATTCTACCTGGGGAATAAAGCGGGTGAGTGCACGAATTTCAGAAGATGCAAATATTAATTATGTAAAAGATTTAATTATTGAGCAGGAATATACACTTTTTAATGATACCATTTGGTTCAAAACCAAGGATGAGATGTTTGCTGATATCAATATTGCTGATAAGGCCCAGGGATTTTTTGGCCGCAAGCAAACAGTGTACAAAAAATTAAACTTTGCACCACCTCCTGATAATTTTTTCTCGTCCAATCAAATTGAGGAGTCAGTAACAGTTGATACTTTTGACATAAAAAATAAAAGCCAATGGGACAATTTAAGACCGGATAAACTTACTGAAGAGCAGGAAAAAATCTACGAAATGGTAGACTCTGTAAAAAATGTCCCTCTTTTTAGAACAGTAACCGATATTATTTATATGTTGGCATATGGATATTATTTGTACAAAGATTTTGAATTTGGACCTTATTTTAAAACTTATAGTTTTAATCCGATAGAAGGCAGCCGTTTTAGATTTGGTGGCAGAACTTCGAATAATTTTAGTACTAAATTAATGCTTTATGGACATGTTGCCTATGGCACTAAAGATGAGTCGTTTAAATATGGAATTGGCGCTTTATATATGTTCAAAAAAGATCCCAGGCTTTCGCTTGATGTCTTTTATGAAAACGACTTATATCTTTTAGGTCAAAGTGTTAATGCCTTTTCTGAAGACAACATATTGGCTTCTATTCTATCCATTCGTCCAAATGACAATCTTTTGCCACTTGAGAGATATCGAATTGCACTTGAAAAAGAGTGGTTTACAGGTTTTTCAACTGAATTAAGGTTGTTTTATGGTAATGTATTGCCATCAGAAAAAATTCCATTTACTAACGTGCAGCAAAACCAAAGCTGGGATCATTTAAAATCAGCCGAAATTACCTTAAATACACGTTTTGCCTATAATGAAAAAGTAATCCGTGGCGAATTTGAAAGGGTAAGCCTTGGATCGGAGTATCCCACCTTAAACCTGGAATTAACTGCGGGATTAAAAGGGGTACTGGAAAGCGACTTTGAATATTACCGGGTAAGAGCCAGTGTAAGCGATTTGGTGGAAATTAAACCTTTTGGTTTTTTAAGATATACCTTTGGTGCGGGTAAAATTTTTGGTAAAGTGCCATTTCCTCTTCTAGTACTGCACGAAGGCAACGAGACTTATGCCATGGATGTTCATGCTTATAATTTGATGAATTATTATGAGTTTGCCAGTGATTTTTACCAGAGCATTTATCTGGAACATCATTTTCAAGGATTTTTCTTTAATAAAATACCTTTGTTTAGAAAATTAAAATGGAGAGAGATCATCTACGGAAAAATGTTAAGAGGCTCAATATCAGAAGAAAATAAGACAATTTGGGATTTTCCACAAACATTAGGTGAACTTAAAACACCTTATGTTGAAGCAGGGGTTGGAATCGAGAATATTTTTAAAATTATCAGAATTGATGCCATTTGGCGCTTTTCAAATCTTGGAAACCCGGACATTCAGAAATTTGGGCTTAGGGCTAAATTGCAATTAATTTTCTAATCAATCGCTAAAATTAAAGGTTTTTAATTTAATTTGTGTTCAAAATAATCCTTGAAATATTATACAATTAAACGAAAAAGATAATGAAACTCTATACCGAAAATATTGAAAAAAAATATGGAAAAAGAACTGTAGTAAAGGGAGTTAGCATTAACGTAAATCAAGGAGAAATTGTTGGTTTGCTTGGCCCGAACGGTGCAGGAAAAACAACTTCTTTTTACATGATTGTTGGTTTGATAAAACCAAACTCGGGGAAGGTATTACTTGATGGACAGGATATTACAAAATTACCCATGTACAAAAGAGCACAGCTTGGTATTGGCTATTTACCTCAGGAATCAAGTGTTTTTCGAAAATTAAGCATTGAGGACAACATTAAGTCTGTTTTGGAAATGTCAAGTTTTTCAAAAAGTGAACAAGAAGAACGGCTTGAATCTGTTTTAGATGAATTTGGTCTGCAAAAAATCAGGAAAAGCCTTGGTATTCAATTATCCGGGGGAGAGCGGCGTAGAACAGAAATTGCAAGGGCTTTGGCTATTGACCCAAAATTTATTCTTTTGGATGAACCTTTTGCTGGTGTAGACCCCATAGCAGTTGAAGATATTCAAAGAATTGTAGCCAAGCTTAAAGAAAAAAATATAGGCATCCTTATCACCGACCATAATGTGCACGAAACATTAAGCATTACTGATAGGGCTTACTTGCTTTACGAAGGAAGAATTCTTGAATCAGGTACAGCAGAAGATCTGGCTTCCAATCCAGAAGTAAGAGAGAAATATTTGGGTGAAAAATTTGAATTAAGAAGGTAATTGCTTAAAAATCCGGGCAAGGTATGGTAACCCTTCTTTGCTGACGCTTTAATTTGAGGTTTTTGTTAAACTCGTATATGATAGAAATTTCATGAGCACCACCTGTAGTGCTCTGGTTTAATTTTGAAAGTGTGTAATCGTAGCTATAACCAAATTTTAAATCGTAAATTTCAAAACCCACCAAAACAATTACTGCATCCAGTGATTCATAACCCTCCTGCACACCGAATCCGGGAATTCCTCTGAACCATAAGCCAAGAGTAAAAGGCATCTTGTGCCAATAAGCACCTAAATCAATTTGATCATGTCCACCCTGATTTTGATACAACATACTAAAAGTAACACTTTCAGTTATCTCATGGCTTCTGCGTCTGTTTCCTTTAATTGGTAATCTGGTTCCTCCAAAAACTACAAACTTCATGGGTAAGCGGCTGTCTATTCCCACTAATGACTGGTTTGGCATTAATAAGTGCTCTACAGTGAATCCCGCCCAGTATCTGCTATGATATGCCAATGCAGAAGCATCTACATCGATGTATCCGGTTTTATTTAATACCGTACCATTTTGCCCCAGGGAGCTTGCTGATGATAATTGTCCATCCTCGTCCAACTGACTTCCAAAAATTAGTTTTGCGATATCGATGCCACGCCTTCCATATTTGAATTTTATACCGGGCCTCACATGCCATTGCCTGTTAATGGTAATATCGTATGAGTAGAGAAGTCCAATATCGGTCAAATTAAGGTTGCCAGTTCCTGCCTCATCCCTGACAATGGATAAGCCAATCCCACTTTTCATTTTATGAAAGTATTGATCATAAGAAAAAGCATAAGTTGTGAAAGTTCCGGGGATATTTGGCCACTGATCTCGATAATTCAGAACTATTCTGCTTCCATCAATTAAGCCTGTATACGAAGGGCTTAAAACCAATGGTGCTGCATAAAACTGAGAAAACTGGACTTTTTGCGCCAAAATTTGTGTCGAAAACACAAAAATGCAAAATATAATGGTTATATTTTTTCTTTTCAAAACTTCCTCAATTAATTTCTTATTTTTTATATAAACGTGCACAAGTTTGTATTAGTATCAATTGAATAAAATTAAAATCAAAAAATAAAAGCTTGTCAATGAATTTTTTGGTGAATGAAATTCTACTTCACACTTAACCATATCAAATTGAATACCAAAATAAATAATAATAATTAAATAAACCTAACTATTTTGGCTATTGAATTGAATAGCGTTCTATATAATGGTCTGCAACTGATAAGTTGCTTAATAAATAAATTTAAAACAAAAAAAAAGTGCAGCAAAAATGCGCACTTTTTTTTTATTAAATCATCGCTTTTATCTTAATAAGGTGACATCACCGGCATCCTTGAATATTACACCATTTTTAAACTTACCGGTAACTTTCCAAACATAAACATCTTGTGGTGCCAGTTTCCCGTTTGAATAACCATCCCAACCAATAGTAGGATCTGTGCTCTCAAACAACTTTTCACCCCATCGGTTAAATATTTCAAGTTTGTACTCTCGTATACCACGGTGTTTCGGATGGAATACAACGTTGTTAACCGCATCAGGATCATAATGCCCGTCAGAGCTTCCGGAAATACTAGGCGTAAAGGCATTCGGGAATCGACAGACACCCGGTTTTTCAACTACTATGCCAACGTCAGTAGTTTTAGAATTGAAGCAACCATTTTCTGTATACACCCTCAGTGTAACAGGGTAAATACCCTCTTTGGTATAATAATGCAGCGGGTTCTCCTCGAAAGAGACCTTGCTGGTATCTCCGAAATCCCATTCATATCTATCACCATAAGTAGACCTGTTATAACAATGAATCGGCTGATTTGGAAGCATTACCGTATCCGGAGTAATAATAAAGTCAACTTCAGGAACATTAAATACATCAATAGTGTCTGTTCTGACATTCACTGTTCCTCCAGGACCGGTAGCTCTTATTCGTGCATAATACCTTCCGGCCTCAGTAAAGATTATTGATGGATTCTGGTCAATACTTGTTTCAATAGTATCACCTCTGCTATCCACAATGAACCATTCATAACTATCAGCATAGTCGGTAGCAGCAGTAAGAGAAACTGTCTGCGGTTGACAACCAGAATAATAATTTCTGCTGCTAAAATCTGTCGGTTTTGGTGCCAGAATATTTATTGTAGCCCGTGCCGTATCAGAGCATGTTGCAGAAGTAACTGCTAGCGTAATCTCATAGGTACCCCAGGTAGCATAGGTATGCTGTATTTGAGGAATTCTGGTATTATCCAACTGCGTTTCGGTATCTCCAAATGTCCAGTAATAATTAGGATAACCATCTCCACTGTTATTCTCTATAAAAACTGTTGCATCCGGATAAAGTTGATTTGTCGGATAAGCCAGAATTGCCACTTTCGGTATACCATAGGCTGTTATTGTACGACTAATCGTATCAGAACATCCAGCATTAGAATAAGCAATTAATGTAGTTGTATAAACAGAATCATTATCATAAGCGATATACTGTATTGTAGTATCCTTAATGCTATAATCCCACTTTTGATCTTCGCCATAGTTCCAGTAGTAAGATGATCCATCAGTACTGTTGTTTTGATAAGTAACATCAATTGGTGAACATCCGGTGGATGGCGTTGCAGTAAATGAAGCCGTTGGCGGCACATTATAGATTACCTGCACGGTATCACTATCCACACAACCAGTTGGCTTGGTAACCGTCCAGACAAAGAGGTTTGGAG
>JARGGF010000190.1 GCA_029210905.1 Bacteroidales bacterium
TTGTTATTATTGGCGAAATTGGTGGCAATATGGAAGCACAAGCTGCTGAATGGATAAAAGAAAATGGAACCAAACCAGTTGTTGGTTTTATTGCAGGCGAAACTGCCCCTAAAGGCAAAAGAATGGGTCATGCTGGCGCAATTATTGGTGGGAAAAATGATACAGCCCAGGCCAAAAAGGAAATTATGCGGGCATGTGGTATTCATGTTGTTGATTCACCTGCGGAATTGGGTGCAAAAATGGCTGAATTAATTAAAAAGTAAATTTTTACACAATATATTATAAAAGCTCCATTTTCTATGGGGCTTTTTTTATGCCTTATTTTCCAAAATATTTTATTTCAACTCGTTTTCCAAAATAAACTTTACTTCAACCCGTTTCTAATTTGTATATTGTATTAAATCAAAATTCTAATTAAAACATAAGGTGATGAGAAAATTAGTCCTATTATTTCTATTTGTATTTATTGGTTTTACTTTAAAAATTACCGCTCAGGTAGTTGAGGAAAAGCCAAAAGAACCTACTGAAAAACGAACCAAAAATGATATAGACAAACCAACTACAAATGCCACCTGGGTTTGGGTTGCAGGAGAATGGGATTGGAAAAAAGATAGTAAAGAATATAAATGGGTTAAAGGACATTGGGAAAAAGCCCCTAAAAATAAAAAGTGCTGGAAATCAGGATATTGGAAGAAAGTAAAAAAAGGCTGGGAATGGTCTCCAGGATATTGGAAATGAAATGTTAAACGTTAATTGTTATAGGTTAATTGTTATAGGTTAATTACAAGTTAGCAATTAATCTATAACGATTACCTGGCATTTAAATGACTAATAACCAATAACTAATTACCCAGTTAATCAGAGCAACAAGCTTAATTAAACAGCATTAAATTATAATTATCGCTTTATTGCTTTTACCATACCCTCAAGCCCATTTAGCTTTATTTCGTATGCAAGACCTAATAATTCACCCAATTTCCCTTTCGGAAAACCTTTTTGTCGGAACCAAACCAGGTAAAATTCTGGTAAATCAATAATAAACCTTCCTTTATATTTTCCAAAAGGCATTTTAACTTCCAACAAATCAATCAATTGTTTTTTATCTGGTACCAATTCCTCCATATTCGCAGTGTTTATTTTGCGAAGGTAGATAGATTATTCGATAATTGACTTTGGCAAACTATATCATTCCCCTTTTTTTTAGAATACATACAACTGTTTCAACAATTTCATTAAAATCCATTGTTTTACAATTGAAGCTTAGATCGAACATTTCAGTTGCATCAATTTTTTGGATGAACGAATCCCTGAATTTATCACGCTTTTTATCTATAGAACTGGCATAAACCGCCATTTCTTCTATGGTTCTTTTGCGTCTTTTTGATGACTGCTGAACTCTCCAGTCAAATGGCGCCTCAAGCCGGATATGAAGCGACTTTTTAATGTCCCGGCAAATTGCTGCACTTGCAAGACCAATAATAATGATATGGCCTTGTTCTGCAAAGGATCTTACTATTTCAATAATCTTTTTCTTTATTTTGGTATCACTCGCATAATATTTTTCAGAGCTGCTTAAAATAATGCTCTCCACGAGTCCCTTTTTTTCTCCCTCAAATACATGTAAAATGCGCGATTCCCTTAAATTTAGTGCTTTAGCAGTGCCTTCAAAAATCTCCTTATTTATCCAATTCCATCGATTTTTCAGTTTGTTCTCTTCATTTATCAAGTTAAGGCGCTTACTTAAAATGCTTGCAAGTTCTTTCGCATTGCATCCATATTGTCGGGATATTGTAATAACCGGCCCAGGACTTCTATTACTTTGTATGGACCTTTGATATTGTTCCGTTAAGTACTTTTTTAAATCAATTGCCATGGTTTTTAGTATTAGGGTTAGCTACTAGTAAATTTATGAAAAAAATGGCAAAAATGGAAGCGGAAACTTATAATCCCGAAAGTACAATATGTAGCGAAAAAAACGTATTTTTATTTTTGCAATGAGTACCCGAATCTAAAAAATACCAAGCAAATGATAAATTTATGGTTTGACTGTAACAATAAATTATTACAGTCAGTAAAGAAAAACAAAATTATTTTTATTGATTACCAGCTCTTTAAACACTGGCAATCTGCGTGTAAAAATTCGGAAAATCTTTGCTTTGTCCAATGAGGCTATTCCGAAAAATGTAAAATACCATCCTGACTTTTATTTTTCTAGCAAGAGCTGCAAATAGTATTATCTCCAGCTTTTATTTGCTTATCAATAAGTTTTTGCTCAGTTTTGATACAATATACATTTTTTGCCCTGAGTGCTTTATTTTTACCTACACTCGTTTCAGGAAAATGTCCATTTTTTTTAAACAGTATATTTAAGGCAAAACCAATAAAAGCTATACCAATAAAGCCTATAGAAAGAAGCACTACATATATAAACATAATTTTATTTTTTTTATGCAAAGATATATCTATTTAAATAAATTATCAAAGCAGTATTTATATCGTTGTAATAAATTAAAGGTTATTTACTGATAATCAATATCTTAAAAAAGTATTATTACAATACCTCATTATTTAGAATTTCTCTAAATAATTTTCTACATTTGCATAAAAATTCAGCACCTGTATAAAAATATAATCATAAAATTTATGAGTCAATTTTCAAAACTTAAAATAGAACTTAGTAAAAATGAGATCCTTAAGGACTATTCAATTGCAGTACTTAGTAGAAATTTAAGCCTTTTGGGACGGAAAGAAGTACTTACAGGAAAAGCAAAATTTGGTATTTTTGGTGATGGAAAAGAAATAGCCCAGCTGGCTATGGCTAAAGCATTTCAGAAGGGAGATTTTAGATCTGGATATTACCGTGACCAAACCTTTATGATGGCTGCAGGTATATTTGAACCCGAAGAATTTTTTGCACAGCTCTATGGCGATACCGATTTAGAAGTAAACCCTGCTCATGGTGGTCGTTTGATGAACAACCACTTTGCTACCAGAAGTTTAAATGAAGATGGCAGTTGGAAAAATATTACTGAACAAAAAAATTCGTCTCCGGATATATCACCTACTGCAGGGCAAATGCCACGTTTGCTTGGGTTGGCATATGCCTCTAAACTATACAGAAATAATAAGGAACTTCATGCTTACAATATGTTTTCGAAAAATGGAAATGAAGTTGCCTTTGGTACTATTGGTGATTCAAGTACCTCCGAAGGTCATTTTTTTGAAACGCTGAATGCGGCCGGGGTATTACAAGTGCCACTTGCCATTTCAGTGTGGGACGATGGCTACGGTATTTCGGTTGAAAAAAAATATCAAACTACAAAACAAGACATTTCTGCCCTTTTAAAAGGCTTTGAAAGAGATGAAGAGAATGATGGCTTTTTGATATACAGACTGAAGGGCTGGGACTATCCTGGACTGGTTAACGCCTATCTGGAGGGTATAAAAATTTGTCGGGAAAATCATGTGCCCGTACTTTTCCATGTTATGGAAATGACTCAGCCTCAAGGGCATTCAACCTCGGGCTCTCATGAAAGATACAAGAGTAAAGAGCGTTTGGAATGGGAGAATCAATTTGATCCAATTCTAAAAATGAGAGAATGGATTATTGATTCTAAAATAGCAACCATCAATGAATTAGATAAAATCGATGAAGAAGAAAAAAATAAAGCCCTTGACACGAAGAAAAAAGCCTGGGCACATTTTACCAAGCCCTTTAAGTTAGAAAAAGAAGAATTATTAAAGGTTATTGACACCAAAACATGCGTCTGTCATCAAACCAATGATTTAAAAATTAAAGAATTACGAAACCAATTATTGAAAGAATTACATCCAATTCGAAAAACAAATATTAGCACAGCACGTAAAATATTAAGAGAGGTTTGTCAATCATGCTCTAAAACTGATGGTTTAAAATACCAACTCCAAAAATGGCTTAGCGATCAAAATGAAGAAAACAAATTAATCTATAACAGTTGCTTATATAATAATTTTGAAAGCTCTGCCCTGAATAAGAAGTCTGTAGCAGAACTATTTCCTAAAGAACTAAAATTAGTAAATGGACGTGAGATTTTACGTGATAATTTTGATGTGCTCTTTGGTAAGTATCCATTACTGGTTACATTTGGAGAAGACACCGGTAAAATTGGCGGCGTAAACCAAAGCCTTGAGGGCCTGCAAAAAAAGTATGGTGAATTGAGAATTACCGATACAGGTATTAGAGAAATTACCATTGTTGGGCAAGCTATTGGATTGGCTTTAAGAGGCTTGCGTCCCATTGCAGAAATTCAGTATTTCGATTATTTATTGTATGCACTGCAAACCTTGAGCGATGATTTAGCAACTGTTTTATACCGTACCCGTGGTGGACAAAAAGCCCCTGTAATCATTAGAACAAGGGGTCACAGACTTGAAGGGGTCTGGCACTCAGGCTCTCCACTAAGTATGGTAATAAACTCGGTAAGAGGAATGCACGTTTGTGTACCGCGTAATATGACCAAAGCTGCTGCTTTCTATAACCTTTTGCTTGAAGGTGATGATCCTGCTATTGTAATTGAACCTCTTAATGGATACCGTTTAAAAGAAAAACGCCCGGATAACATGGGATTATTTAAACAGGAACTTGGCGTCCCGGAGATACTTGCTGAAGGAACTGATATTACAGTAGTAACCTACGGTTCGTGTGTTCGCATTGCCCAAGATGCTGTAAATCAGTTAAAAGAATTTCACATTTCAGTTGAATTGATAGATGTGCAAACATTATTACCTTTTGATAAATACCATCTTATTTCAACATCCATAAAAAAAACAGGCAAAGTTTTATTCTTTGATGAAGATGTTCCCGGGGGAGCCACTGCATTTATGCTGCAGAAAGTTATGGAAGAACAAAAAGCATTTTATCATTTGGACGCACCTCCAAAAACGCTTTCGGCCATGGATCATCGGCCTGCATATGGTTCTGATGGAGATTACTTCTCAAATCCAAATGCGGAAGATGTTTTTGATAGTGTCTACGAAATGATGCATGATACAAATCCAACCAAATACCCGGCAATCTATCACAGTTAATTGCCTTTATTTAATTGCCGGAAAACAAATATAATGCTTATTTTGCCCGCAATTGAAAACCTGAAATTGACTGAATGAGTTTCTGTGAAGAAATATCTAATTCTTCAGCTTTATGATTTATTTTGTCCATTTCGGAACTACTGTTTTGTATCATTCTATTAAGTGCCTGAATGGCGAGGTTAATTTGCTGTACACTTGAATTTTGTTCAATACTGGCATTTGAAATTTCTTTTATCAACTCAGTAGTTAAGGTGGCTTCATCTACAATATCATTTAATTGAGCACCCGAATTTTTTGATAATCCCAGGACTTTATTCGATACATTTTCCACTTCACGGGCAGCTTTATTACTTGATTCAGCCAATTTTCGTACTTCTTGTGCAACTACAGCAAAACCACGTCCGGCATCACCGGCTCTAGAAGCTTCCACTGCAGCGTTAAGCGCCAAAATATTGGTCTGAAAAGCAATATCGTTAATTAATTTTACCTTTCCAGCCACCTCGCTCATGGCTTCAATTGACTGCAAAGTAGAACGGTTTCCTTGTTTAATTGCATTAGTTGTTCTTGCTGAAATAGCCTCAGTTCGTTGAGAATTTTCAGTATTTTGCTGAATGGTTGCTGCAATCTCCTCCATGGTGGCAGATATTTCTTCTATTGAAGAAGATTGCGAAGAGGTATTGTTAATCAAAGAACTCATTATGCTGTTTAACTCCTGGCTAATTCTGTTCAATTCCATGGAGTTTTGCCGAATGTCACCAATCATTTGATGCAGGTTAAGCGCAAGTGAATTAATTGAGTTTGCCAAAATTCCAACCTCATCATTCCGGTTGGAATATTTTTCAGTAATTTGGATATTAACATCACCCTTGGTGAGTTTAGTCAAATCATGAATCATCTCGTTTAAGGGGGTCTTTACTAATCTGGATGCCAGATATATTCCGAGTCCTACTCCAATAATTCCAACAGGAAGTGCTATTGCCTGAGGATAAAAATCCAATTGAATCCTGGCAGAATTATTCACTGATGTAAATAACAGGGTAATTACCCAAATTGCTCCAATTTCCCTAAAAACGGAATTTTTAAACAATACTCTCATTAAAATAATGGCTACAGGAATCCCGACCACCAACATAATCAGTACAGACTTTAAAAAAGGGCTCATTGATATTTATTTTTCAATTATAAAAGAAAGACGGCTTTATTAAATTATAAAGCTGCTATAACAAAGCATTATATTAAAAGCTTGCTACAAATTAAAGAAAAAAAACTCATAATCCTCAAACGGGATCATATTTTTGTATAATTAGTTGTTCCCTATTCCTTTCTAAGATGAAAAACCGCTACCTGATCATTTAACTTTTTAGCAGAACTGGAAAGAAAAGCGGCTTTTGCATTAATTTTTTCAGCTTCGGAGGTATTGTTTTGAATCATTTTGTTTAGTACCTGAATCGAATCATTAATTTGTTGAATATTTGTATTTTGATCAATACTTGCAGAAGCGATTTCTCTAATTAGTCCCGATGTTTCATTTGCATCTTCAATAATATTTGTCAATTTAATTCCGGCAGATTCTGAAATTCGAAAAACTTTGCTGGTCACTGATTCTATTTGCTGTGCAGCATTGTTACTTCGCTCTGCAAGTTTTTTAACTTCATTGGCCACTACAGCAAAACCTTTGCCAGCTTCACCAGCATGTGAGGCTTCTACTGCTGCATTTAAAGCTAGTATGTTGGTTTGGAAAGCGATATCATTAATTAATTTTACTTTATCGGTAACTTCCTTCATGGCAGCTATTGATTCTTCAGTCGATTTATTCCCTTCTCTGATAGCCTCAATAGTTTTTAGAGTGCTTGAACTTGTTTTTTGAGAATTATCAGAGTTCATTGTCACGATAGAGGCAATTTCTTCCATTGTTGAAGAAATTTCCTCAATGGAAGAGGCCTGAGTGGAAGTATTTTCAGTCATTGTGCTCATAATCTCACTTAAATCTTCACTTACCATCATCAAATCCTTTGAATTTTTTTTGATGTTACCTAAGATTTTATTCAGATTTAATGAAATTAAATTAATTGATTCGGCCAGGGAACCAATCTCATCCTTTCGGCTTGAGTATAAATTAGTTATTTTTATATCTATATCCCCGGTTGATATTTTCTTTAAATCACCCATCATAGCCTTTAAGGGATCACGTAACATTCTCGAAGCAACATATACTGAAACTGTCAAAATTAAAGTAGTCATTGGAACTGAAAATGCGCTTGTCCAGGCCTCGAACTCAATTCGCGCTGTCCAGTTTATGGCCGATAAAATTACACTTACTACCCAAATTGCACTTATTTTACCAAAAAGGGAATTTTTGAACAAGACCTTAATTAATACAATAGAAATTGGAATTGCCAGAAGAATAAGACGGAGCGACGAAAAGATAAAATCTTCCATAATACAGGTTGTTAGATTATTAGGGATTACCCTATGATTAATATAAGATAT
>JARGGF010000191.1 GCA_029210905.1 Bacteroidales bacterium
GTATATCATACAACTGAAGGATTGGAAATTCTTAAAAATTTTGTTGTTGGGATATGCGGATGCTCCCAGGATTGGACTCCAGATTCATTTATTGATACTACTGTTGCAGAATTAAAAGCAAAATTAGGGAATGATAAAGTAGTGCTTGGTCTTTCAGGAGGTGTTGATTCAACGGTTGCAGCAGTATTATTGCATAGGGCTATTGGTGAAAACTTGTATGCTATTTTCGTTGATAATGGTCTATTGCGGCTTCATGAGTTTGAAGAAGTATTGGCTTCCTACAAAAAAATGGGATTAAACGTAGTAGGTATTAATGCAAAAGATAAGTTTCTTGATGCACTCAAAGGCATTTCCGATCCTGAATTAAAGCGTAAAGCTATAGGTGGAACTTTTATTGAAGTTTTCGATGAAGAAGCTCATAAAATACAGGATGTTAAATGGTTAGCTCAAGGTACAATTTATCCTGATGTGATTGAATCAGTATCAGTAAACGGACCTTCAGCCACGATAAAATCGCACCACAATGTTGGAGGATTACCTGATTATATGAAATTAGAAATTGTGGAGCCACTTCGGCTGCTGTTCAAAGATGAGGTGCGCCGGGTAGGGCGTGCACTTGAAATCCCATCGATAAACCTTGACAGGCATCCTTTTCCGGGACCTGGACTTGGCATCAGGATATTAGGTGATATAACGGCTGAAAAAGTCAGAATCTTACAGGAAGTTGACCATATTTTTATTAGCGGCCTTAAAGAGCATGATTTGTACAAAGAAGTCTGGCAAGCAGGTGCTATGTTACTGCCCATTCATTCAGTCGGCGTAATGGGTGACGAAAGAACCTATGAGCAAGTTGTTGCGTTAAGAGCAGTTAGTTCAACTGATGGTATGACAGCCGACTGGTCGCATTTACCATATGAATTTTTAGCCAAAATTTCGAACAAAATCATCAACCAGGTAAAGGGAATTAACAGGGTTGTTTATGACATCAGTTCAAAACCGCCGGCAACTATTGAGTGGGAGTAGCACCCACCAGTAGCACAGCTCTCCGAGCTGTTGTACGGTAGCACAGCTCTCCAGAGCTGTGTATTTTAAAAATGTAAAAACAGCTCGGAGAGCTGTTGTACAGTAGCACAGTTCTCCGAGTTGTGTTTTAAATGTGTAAACAGCTCAGAGAGCTGTTGTACAGTAGCACAGCTCTCCAGAGCTGTATATTTTTTAAAATAATAACAGCTCAGAGAGCTGTTGTACAGTAGTAAAGCTCTCCAGAGCAGTGATTCTTTAGATTATGGAAAACAAAGAGTTTTATATAAGGAATTTGCCTCATATTCAACCACTTGGTGGGATTTTTTTTGTTACATGGAATCTAAAAGGAGCCATTACTAAAGAAAGATTTTTAGAACTACACAATGAATACAAGCAGAAACTAAATAAAGCAATCACAGAGGAGGATCAACGCAATGCGGGGAAAATCTATTTTAAGGATTATGACAATGAATTACACGTATCACCCGGTAAGCATTTCTTAAAGGATGACAGATTAGCAAAAATTGTTGCAAACACATTACATTTCTGGGATAATAAACGAATAGAGTTAATTTCTTACTGTATCATGTCAAATCATGTGCATATTGTTCTCAGGATTTATGAGAAAGATGAGAATGGGAAAGAATTGTACTTGCAGGATATCATTGAATCAATAAAAAAGTATAGTGCTAGAGCTTGTAATGCTATTCTTAATAGAACAGGCAAAACGTTCTGGAAGGATGAAAGTTACGACAGAGTGGTTAGAGATAGAGAGGAGTTATTTAGAATTATTGCGTATATTCTGGATAACCCGATAATGGCAGGTTTATGTAAAAACAGGAAGGACTGGAAATGGTCTTATATAAAAGAAGAATATAACGAATTTATGTAGCACAGCCTGGTAGCACAGCTCTCCTGAGCTGTGTGTTTTTAAAGCAATAACAGCTCAGAGAGCTGTTGTACTATAGCCTTGGCAAAACCTGTGAAATAATAATAATAAAAACCAGGGCAACAGGATATACTGTAGCATAAGCAATTGGGGCGGCATTAGTGTCGCTCTTTGCATTTACTACGGCTAGGCCGGGAGTACTGGTCATGGCTCCGGTGATAACCCCCAACAATGTAAGAAAGTTAATCTTAAATATAAAATGACCTGCAAGGGCACCAGTCAATACCGGGACAATAGTCAATACAACACTGATAATAATTAAACTATAACCATAATCATGCACGGTATCCAGAAAGGTAGCACCCGCCTTGGTACCAACTGCTGCCATAAATAATAATAATCCCAATTCACGCAACAATTGATTGGCCTCTCCTGACATTGACCATATAATTGGCCCGGTTTTGCCCAGCCTGCTTAACGCTATCCCTGCAGCAAGTGTGCCGCCGGTCATGCCCAAATTAAAGGTGAACCCTCCAATAGGAATGTTAATAAAACCTAAAGCTATTCCCAGTAAAACTCCAAGTGCAATAGGTAAAAAATCGGTATGGGATAGTTTTTTAGTATTATTACCTAGAAGCTTCTTTGCCATATTTAAACTTGAATGATCCCCGGTAACGCGCAGTTTGTCACCAAACCTGAAAATTGAACTGGGTTTTGGAGGAATTTCTATTCCGCTTCTTCTGATTCTGATTACAGTAGCGTTATAATTTTTTCCCAGACCAATTTCACTGTATCTTTTATTAATTATTTTCTTATTGGTTACCAGGATCCATTCAGCTTCAGTAGCTTGTGTTACCGGAAACTCGAAATCGCACTCATCACCAATGATTAGTTTTGCTTTTTCAATAGACTCCCTGGTTCCAATTACCCTAACAATGTCTCCGATATTAAGTATTGTATCTTTTGTTATAGGGGAAACCAGATTATTTTCCAATTTTTTAGAAATAACCACATCCGCCATCTGACTAAGGTGTAAATCAAAAATTTTTTTATTATCAACATTCGGATTTTCAACCTTTAAGCTCTTACCTATTAATTCAGGATTGTCTTCCTTTAATCCCTCTTCGAATTTTATTTCTTCCTTTTTTAAATCTATTCTGAAAATAGCAGGCAAAAGATTCACTAAAATTATTACACCTACCACTCCAAATGTATATGCAATTCCGTAACCAACCGGAGCCAACGGAGAATTTGTACTTTCAATAGCGGCTGCTAAACCGGGTGTACTTGTTAGGGCTCCGTTTAATATACCAATAGACAAATTAGGGTCAATATTGAAAGCTTTTGTAATTGCGAGCGAGGCAAGAGCAGCGCTGAAAAGTGCTATCAGGGTAGTGACTATTAAAGCCCTGCCATATTTTTTAAAAGCCTCAAAGAAGCCTGGTCCTGCTTGTATTCCAATAGTGAATATGAATAAAAGTAGACCTACCTTCATAAAATCATCCGAAACTAAAAAACCAAAGTGTCCCAACAATAGCGCAACAAATATGACTGCTGAGATATCTAATGAAAAATTAAAGATTTTAATACGGCCAATTATCATTCCAAAGGCTATAATGATAAAAAGCGCAATATATCCGTGCGAAAGTATTTCTTGCATAATCAGGAAGTTTGAAGGTGCAAAAGTAATGCTAATCTTTTTCTGTCATTCATATTTCCTCTTCTTTTTTTTAAAACATAACAAATACAACATCAAAATTTTATTCTCACAAGTATTTTATCTATGTTTATAAATTATTGGCTAAAGATCCATTATATTTCGTGATTTATGCTAAATTTAAATTTTAATTTTAATTATGTAGATTTCTTTAGGCTATGAGTAAGGTTTTGTTGTTAAAATCTATATTTTTCTTTACATTTTTTGTTAATCTGACAAATTTTGCGATTTCTCAGGACAGTTTCAGCCTGCGTGGGCAATTTTTACTTGATAAAAAAGTTGTGATTGGTGCAGTAGTAACTGTTTATGATGGAAAGGAAATTGTAACCCAGACTGCAACAAATAGCATAGGAAAATTTTGGATTAATCTTAGTTTGCAAAAAAAGTATGTGCTGCAGTTTAAAAAACAGGGCATACCCACTCAAAAAGTCGTAATTTCTACTTCGGTTGAAGAAATGAAAGGCGATTATTTAAAGAGTAAAGTTGTAGTTTTTTCTTTATCGTCAACAAAACAATCTAAGGAAGGCCCTGGAACTGATGATGCAGTTGCATCTTTTATGGTGAATAAAAATGGTATTCTGGAGAGAGATCATCCTGAAATACCTGAAATTGCTGAAGTTAAAGATGATAAAATTGTAAAAGTTGAAGAAGTTATAAACGATCTAGAAAATAAAACCGAAGAAATTATTACAACTCAAATCCCTGAAGATGAAAAAGAAGTGCAGCTTGCTGATTACAGTGCTCTTAAAAGGAAAAAAGATAGTATAATATATTGGGCAGAAAGAAAGGCTGAACTTATAATAAATGATGCTTTAAAAGAATCGGATGAGATTACAAAAGAAGCAGCTCGAAATGCCTCCAAAACGGTAGCTGCCAAAAAAAATGAGCTAAAATCTGAAGCAAAAATTAAAGAA
The DNA here is from genome assembly GCA_029210905.1 of Bacteroidales bacterium. Classification (GTDB taxonomy): domain Bacteria; phylum Bacteroidota; class Bacteroidia; order Bacteroidales; family NBLH01; genus NBLH01. Next base: position 4,544 of record JARGGF010000191.1, read on the forward strand.
GATTTAAAGGAATTGGCAATTGAAGAGAAACCTTTTCTGGAACGGGAGGATATAAAAAGCTACAGAGCGAAATTAGATGAGCTCAATAAAAAGCAAAACCTTTCATCAAAGGATAGTATCATCTATCTTGAAACTTCTATTTTATTCAAGGATGAAATGGTAAAATCTGCAAGATTGCAGTTGGAAATTGATAAACTTAGTGCTAAGACCCGTGAAGACAGTTTAGCCTTACAACAGCGTGAGAATGAAATTCTTATGGCAGAGCAGGAAATTGAAGATGCCAAAGGTGAGATTGAAGTTCAAAAATTGGTTATCAGGCAAAAAAATACCATATTATTTTTTACAATTATTGCATTGTTGTTTTTTGTATTGCTTTCAGTAATGGTTTATAGAAGTTTCAGAAACAAAAAGAGAACCAATGCCATTCTGGAGAAAAACAATATTGAAATTGCAAAAAAGAATAAGAAAATTCTTGACAGCATCCGTTATGCACAAACCATTCAACAGGCGATACTTCCAATAAAATCTACCATAGATAAACATTTCGATTGGTTTATCATCTTTCAACCCAAGGATATTGTTTCGGGTGATTTTTACTGGTTCAATCATTTTGAAGAAACAGGAAAAAGCGTATTTGCTGTTGTTGATTGCACAGGGCACGGTGTTCCGGGTGCATTTATGTCAATGATTGGAAACCGCTTGTTAATTGACGCGGTTAAAGAAAAGGAGATTGTAAAACCAATTGAAATTCTTGAAGAAATTGATGCAAGGCTACGTATTGCACTAATGCAGGACCAAACTGCAAATAACGATGGAATGGATATCTGTGTGTGCACCATTGATTATTTAGAAAATAACAAATGCAGGATTGATTTTGCAGGTGCTAAAAGGCCTCTTTTTTATTCAGATGGTAAGGATGGAGAAATGAAATATTTAAAAGGCACTGTAAGAGGGATTGGAGGGAAAAAACGCCTACGTGAAAGAGCGATTAAGCCCTTTGAAGAAAATACCCTGATTCTTGAAAAAGGAGAAATGTTGTACTTAACTACCGATGGTTTTTTTGACTTAATATCGCCCAAAGGGAAAAAATTTGGAAGGGTGAATTTTATGGACCTTTTGGAAGAGCATTATAAAAAATCGTTGCCTGAACAACGAGAGGCAATTATGGATGCATTACAAATTCATAAAGGTTCTGAATTTCAAATAGATGACATTACCATACTAGGGGTAAAGCTTTAAATTTTGTTATTGAGATTAAATGCCACTTGATAATTTTCTTAATTTGCTACTTTAGTTAACTTTGTAATAAGGATGGAAAATTTATATATTGAGGGATACCAGGACAATTATTATGTCCCCAACGTTGATTTTAATGCGGAAACAGGTATTTTTACCTTGTCAGGAAAATCCTATCTTGAGGATACCAGTCAGTTTTACCTGGGCATATTAGAATGGCTCGACCAATATTTTCATGAGGTAAAGAAGCCAGTCCAGTTTAATATGAAGTTAAATTACTATAATACATCTTCTTCCCGCTCAATACTGGATATTTTTGATTTATTGAAGCTTTATGAAGAAGGAGGCGGGCAGGTAGAAGTAAACTGGTACTGTCGCGAAATTGATTTTGATTCCGTTCAGGAAGAAGTTGAAGATTATATGGAGGAGAGTGATTTGAAAATTAACATCATCACTTTTACTGATTAAATTTCAGATAGCCTTAGTTTAATATTATTTGCTTTTTATACTTTTGCCAAAAAAATTAATGACAAGTATCTCAAAATATCTTTCACTGGTTAAATTCAGCCACACTATTTTCGCCCTTCCTTTTGCCATTATTGGTTTTTTTCTGGCGGTGCAATATGCACATTATCAGCTAAATTGGCAGGTTTTTATTATGGTGTTGCTTTGCATGGCATTTGCCCGAAATGCAGCTATGGGATTTAATCGTTATGTGGACAGGAATATTGACAAAATAAACCCAAGAACGGCAATAAGAGAAATTCCTGCAGGAAAGATAAAAGCTAAATCGGCGCTGTTTTTTGTGGCTATAAACAGTATTTTATTTATTGCTACCACCTGGTTTATTAATCAATTGGTGTTTTTTTTATCGCCGATAGCCTTGCTGGTAGTTCTGGGATATAGCTATACAAAGCGTTTTACTTTTTTGTGCCATTTTATTTTAGGCCTGGGACTTTCGCTGGCACCCATTGGGGCTTATTTGTCTGTAACGGGCGAGTTTGCACTTGTCCCATTGTTGTTTTCCTTTATTGTTTTGTTTTGGACCAGTGGTTTTGATATCATTTATGCCCTTCAGGACAATGATTTTGACAAAGAAAATAATTTGTTTTCGGTTCCGGCCTGGCTGGGTAAAAAGAAAGCGTTGATGGTTTCATCTCTGGTTCATTTGATTGCAGCCGCTTTGATTCTATATGCGGGCTATAGTGCCCGTTTTGGATTATGGTACTGGATTGGTGCATTTATTTTTATTGGACTGCTCATTTATCAACACAGCATTGTTAAACCTAACGACTTAAGCAAAGTTAACCTGGCTTTTTTTACTACAAATGGAGTTGCGAGTGTTTTGTTTGCATGTTTTACGGTACTTTCTTTATTCCTGTAAAAAAATACCTTCTGTTATCAAATAGTATTGGTTTTACTTTGTGGGTTTTAATTTAAAGTAAAATATTATTTTATTTAGGTTAAACCTCTTAATGAATAAAACTAAAGATAAACCTGTGGATTATCAATAGAAAAAACCTGCATATGCTGCTTAATTTTATGAATGGCAACATTTGCAGGCATCGGATTGTTTCTAAAAAATAATAAACCCTTTATTTTTGCTTACCAGCTTTTTTCCATAGTGATACAATATCTACGGCAGGTTTGATTTTATGTTCCTGGTTTTCAATGTCATTACCTGATAATATTGGTACTTTGGTATCATTGATAATATTAGCCAGCGTCATTTCGTATTGATTGCTAAATTCCAATAATTTTTCAATCAATTTT
>JARGGF010000192.1 GCA_029210905.1 Bacteroidales bacterium
GTTTTTATTATACGCTTCTATAGTTTGTTCTTTTTTCATTCTGTATTCGTTTGTCTCATAGCTATTTTGCTGTTCTTCCCCTCTATTATGATTGGGCTGCATGATTTGCTTATTTTGATAATTACGTTCTGAATATTTTTTTACCTCGCTTAATTGAGACAATTTGTTTGGAACTACTTTTTCTTTTTTATAGTTGGTGTTTGAAATATTCGGACGATAGATGTTTAATTCTTGATTCCTCTGATTTCGCCCTGGTGAATTAATATCATAAATAGACGCACTTCTTACATTTCTACCCATGTTCCTTCGTAAGTCTTGTCTGTCAGGGCCCGATACATAAGTGGTGCGATGACTGTTGTCAAAATAGGTGTTATTTATCACTGTTGAGTGAATTATAATTTGTGTGTTTGCTTTGTGATTTATATGGTACTGGTATAAATTGCGCCTGTCTAAATCCCGCTCTCTTACAAATACCCAGTGGTCGTAGTTACTGTTGTATTGATTTCCAAAACTAATCATTATGCTGACACCTGGTTGCATTGGCGCCCATCCGTAGTAACCTCTTGATCGCCTCCAAATTACCCATGCAGGGCCCCATTCATTGTCAGGAATCCAGAACCATCCATAGTAGTTGTCATAATCCCACCTGCCATAATGGAAAGGTGCCCAGCCCCAGTTGTATTCTGATACCCATGTCATTCCATAATCTGTCATTATCCAATAACCATTTGAATAGTATGGCTGAAAGTCGTTTCCGACATCAGGCATCCATACATAGCCATAATTTGGATAGTTGACCCACTGGCCATAAGGACTTAGTTGGTCGTAAAATACCTGGTAGGTAACATCAAACTGTTGTGCCTGAGTCTGCTTTGCATAGAGCAATGATGATATAATCAATACAAACAATATAATGATATGTTTAATTTTTGTTTTCATGTTCTTTGAGTTAAATAAGCTATTTTATTATCATGATAGTCATTTAATACCAAATCACGCATAAAATATTTAAAAATGGATTGGCAAAATGCCAAAGGATTAGGATGTGTAAAGATTTTTTTCTGTCACATCATAATCAGTCGGTATAACCAGCTGTTTTTAGAGGGTTAGCACAGTACTGCAAAGGTAGGTTAGCTTCTGGCTGTAACCATTACATAATTTCAGAAAAGAATTACATGATTCACACATTTATTTGAAAATACTTTAGGCAATTTAGTCAATGGTCGCTAGATGATTACTGAATAATAATGACAAATTTCTAATGACTAATGACTCTTTTTTCAAGAATGGAAAGTCCAGTTGCGTATTATATTAATAAAAAATCGTTGCCAACTGACACCCTTTAAGTTTAACCCTTTAATTGATGCTTTAATCTATCGGCTATTTTATCAAGTGAAGCAATTAACTTTTCTGTAGCTCCCGTAATAGCGAGTTCATAAGTGTTGGCATTATTTGTAACCGCAATTGGTTGTCTTCTTTCAATCCGGGCCTCCAACAGGCATCTGATATCATTGGGCCCTTCTTTGGGCCCATTTTCGTCTGAAAGATGTACCTCAATGCGGGTGATATGGTCTTTGTACCTATTTAATTGTTCTGATATTAAGGCAGTTATAGGGGCTGTTACTTTTTCACCGCCGCTGACATTATTGTCGGTATTAAATTGAATTATCATGGTTTTAATTGTTTATTTGCATGCTACAAAATTGAGCAACTATTAAACTATAAGTGATACATAATTAAATGAATAAGTTACAACATTCACACATTTTTGAGCAAACTTTTGTGGCTTTATTAAAGTAAAAATCTACATCAGGATTTGTTCCACTCTTTGTCATAGCATGTAATTTTGTGTAAAATTCAAACCTTTAGCGAACCACGAAACCCTCTGGCAGCATAGTAAGATTCTGCTCCATTGTGATAGGTAAAGACATGGTTGTAGCGACAATCACAAAAGATGGCGCCACCAAGTTTCCTAATCTCATCTGGTGTTTTCACCCAGCTCGATGTTTTTGTATCGAACTTTCCAAGTTGCTGTAATTTACGGTATTGTTCTTCAGTTAAAATCTCAATGTCCATGTCTGCTGCCATCTGAATAGCGCTATTTCCGGGTTTATGTTCTTTTCTCGACTCCAGCGCTTCGTGGTCGTAACAAATACTTCGGCGGCCTTTGGGGCTTTCTGCCGAACAATCATAAAAAATGTATTCGTCCGTTTTTTTATCATAAGCAACAACATCCGGCTCACCACCAGTACTTTCCATTTCATCGAGCGACCACAATTTATCGGTATTAGCTTCCAGCTTTGTTCGTATTTTATCCCATTCAAGGCCTTTATGTCGGTTTATGTTTTTCTCAAAACGGGCTTTTAATACGCTGAGTAGTTCTTCACGTTGTTCTAATGTCAACTCCTTTTTATAGCTATTCATTTTGTTCATAGTTTTAGTATTAGATCTGTTAAATATTCATTTATTGTTTAGCCGAAAAGATTTTTCTTTCAGCAGGCCTATAATACCATGATACCACAGTCATGATCAGAAATCCACAGAAGGAAATGCTTTATTTATCGCTTGACTTTAATTATTGCTTCCAGGGTTCGGCCTCATCAAAGCTATCATTTAATTGCCTTAATATATTTCGTCTGGCAAAATAATTCACTGCTTCGATTGTTCCGCCATTCATAAGATCTATAACTTACCTAATATCCGAAAGATATCAGATGAATTATTGATAACCAGGTGTTAATAATTTTTATTAAGCTGTCTTTTTCAGAACAGTTGTCTGATGTCTGTCAATCGATTAAGCACTTAACAATGGATTTAAGGAATTAAACAGGTTCACATGATTTATAATTTAGAGGTAGTATCTCATCAATATAGACTATGACAAATTTAAAAAGTTTTAAATAAAAAGCCAGTTCATTCTTTTGAATTTTACTGGCATTTTTCTATCACCTCCATTTAAATAAGTTCTTACCTCCGTTTTTTATAAACACGCAAGGCAAAGATATAAGCAATAACCATTATTCCTATACACAATGCAAGAGCTATCCAGATATCGCTACCTACTTGTTGATTGTTGAGTAACGCTCGTATTACATTTACAATTGATGTTACAGGTTGGTTTTCTGCAAAAAACCGTATCACTTTTGGCATTGTATCAGTCGGTACAAACGCCGAACTAATAAATGGTAGAAGATGAATCACAAAGGCAAATGCACCTGCACTATCAGCTGATTTTGCAGAAAGCCCAGCAATTACCGCAATCCATGTCATAGCAAGTGTAAACAGTCCAAGAATTCCAACTACAGCAAACCAAGGCAATACTCCTGCCGTTGAACGGAAACCCATAATGAATGCAATAAGGATGATAAGGGTAACCGAAATCGCATTAGATACGGGTGGGAATCCCTAAAACAACTGGTCGCCACTGCGATACATTTCTTTTTTATGCAACTGCACAGCTAATTTTATAAAACGCAGTGAGTAAACCTGGTTTATGCATGCCATATAAGAAGATTGAAAAGACTGTCTGTCAAACTATGGTCCCGACCTTTGTAAAGAGATAAATGAGGGAAATAGGAGTAGGACTTTCGAAGCACTTCACTTGACACGGTGGCAGTGCATCAACTCAAAATTACTGTAACTTTTAGTCTGTTGCTATCAAGGCTCTTTTGTTAAACCCTTTCACAATCAGCCATATGCCTAAAATGATCTCTAGCACAGCTGTTGGTGCATTTAGGATTAGGTATTCTGAAGTAATTACATCAATTATTTGGAACAAAATTAGAAAGCTTGCCAAAATAGTAAGAAATGTACCTATGATGCCCCAAACTGGCAACCATAAGGGAAGGAATTTTGATTTGAAGAATAGGTAGTAAAGTATTGCATTGCTTGCTCCTAAGATCAATACCATAAATACATGATTTACGTAATCTCTTGTGTGTTTAAGCATATTTCCTATAATCCCAAGAGTTGACATATCTGCATTTGACGATGTAACATATCCTTGACTTAAGCTTAAAACAGACAATAATAGCATTGTCCCAAAAATCATTAAACAGGTGGCAATTATTCTGAAGCTGATAAAAGCAACTGTCAAGGCCTTACTGACTTTTGTCAGAATAGGAAATAAGAAAAGAGCTATGCCCAGATAAATCAGAGCCAAAACAAATTGAAAAACTGCTGCGAAAACAACCTGATTAGCATTCTCTGCAGCCTGGGTCAAATAATCAGTTGAATCAACGTCAGGAGAAATGCTTAGTAATCCTGTGACCATTCCGAGGATAATTAGCCCTCCTGCTATTTTTGCGTTGTATTTTGTTGCTTTAATTTTCATTTTTTGGAACTGTTGATATTTTTTAATGTCTTTTTTCTCTTTAAAATTCCAATATTATACCGCTCCTTTAAAACTGGGGACCAAGAACTTTAGACAAGTTTTCTAAAAACGGAATCATTTTACCACAGTTAATAAATACCACCAATCCGTATTCTTTTTCAGGTATGAACATGGCATAGGCCTGAAAATCATGATTATTTCCTGTATGCATATGCATTGTCAGGTTAGGAGTCTGCTTTTGCGCAAATCCAAGCCCCCAACCAGTTTGCCCTATTTCCTGCTTTAAGGGATTGTCATCCTTAAAGTGTGTTTGTTCTTTTAGCATTTCATTAAATCTTTCGGGTTGCATTCCCTCTCTTTTAAGCATTGCTATGATGAATTTGGCATATTCAGATGCTTCACTGTGCACACTTGAAAATGCATTGAACGTTTTTCCACTCCATCTGCCTGGTCCAGGCTTGTTTTGCGTTGGTTTTCCGTTTTCATCATGCCCATATACCTTGTGGGCTTCAAGGTAATCATCCCAAACAAATGTTGTATGTTCCATAGTTAATGGCTTTGTCACCTTTTTTTGAAACAGTTCATTTAACTCTTCTCTAAATCCCACACCTTTTTGCATTCCGATAACGGCTGCTAAATATTGATACGCTTCACCGGAATACATAAAATCGGTGCCCGGTTTAAAAGCCAGTTCAATCTTTTGATCATTTGCATGATTGGGGAATCCCGTTTGATGTGATAATACCATACGTGCCGTAATCAATTTATAGTCTTCGCTTGATTCGGGAGCAATTCCCGGGTGTGGCAGGTACTCATGAAGTGGTTTATCCAAATCTAATGTACCCTCTTCGGCCATTTTTAATGCAAAATAAGCAAATATCGGTTTTGACAGTGAAGCACCTTCAAATATACTCTGCTTATTAATTGGCTCTTTGGTAAGCAAATTACTTACACCAAAAACTTCATGATAGACTACTTCATTGTTGTTGATTATGGCAATGGAAATACCCGGGATTTTTTCCTTTGTAATTATCTGCTCAATTTCTGAGGTAAGCCTTGTGTTACTGATGGTTTTTCCATCTGGTGTACTAACCACTGAATTTTGAGCACTAGTTTTAAATGTGAACAATAAAAACAATAGGGAGCAAACACTTAGCAGTATCACTCTTTTTTCCTTTTCTACTTTTTGCATGGTTTTTAAATTTACTTTTTAAAAATTGTTTACAATGCGTCAAAGGTATTATGATAGGAAAGGAAGAAATTGTATAAAATGGACATTCTTAAGTCTTATCTTCACTTAACTTCCAGAATTCCCTGGGGCTAAATCCCGTCAATTCTTTAAACTCACGTATAAAATGTGCCTGATCGTAATATCCATTGCTGCAGGCTACTTGGGTAAGTGTAGAAAAGTTGGGGTAGCTTTTTATGGCCGATTCTAAGCGGATGATTCTTGCGAACATTTTAGGATTGAACCCTGAAAACTCTTTGAAGCGCCTGTTGAATTGTTTCTGAGAGAGAAAGGAGTCGCTGGCTAAATCTATTATTTTTGGATTGCCATTAAACTTTTTGACTTCCTGGATAGCTCTTAAAATCCTTGTGTCGTTCAATTTCTGATGCTTTAAAAGAGATTTAAAGTAGTTGGACAAGATGGTTATACGTTGCTCAGTTGTCCCTGCCAGTGCAATTTTTTCATTTAGCACAGCACCATCACTACCCAGAAAGGTTGTGAGCGGAATAAATTCCTGGTTCAACTCAAAAGAAGGAAAATTGAAAAGAGAGGGAATTGCATATGAATAAAGAGATACACCAATCAGGTGAAAAAACCTATCAACAGGTAGTTGATTGGGAATATGAGTGTGTCCTTGAACTGCTGAAAATAGAAGCTGATCATGTCTTTTAGACCCACTGAAAGCAAATGTGAATTCTGTTAAACTATTGGCAATCACATAATAAACCTCATTTGTGACCAGAGAATTATTATCCCAGGTACCTGTCCAAAAATGGCTGACAATATCTTTAAGCTCTTTGCATGGGGGTATAACCTTGTAGTCCATTTTTTCAGTTATTAACAATTCCCGTTCCCGGCTGTTTTGTTTTACAACAAATTTCAGTGGTTTCGACATGAGCAGTAGCGTTTCGCTGGTAGTTGATTACTAACATTTGGGACTGTTTATACATTTGATGTGATTAATTTATATAGCTCTGGGTTCTCTGAAAGATATTCTTTTAATCCAAAAACAGTCGTAAAGTGCATAAAACAAAATCCACCAATATTAGCCTGGATTTAGTTCAACACAGAATAATCACCAGGTCTTGCTGACTGCTCCTATTCCTATTTATTACTAAAAGTTAATTATTTGCTTCATTTAATATTTTCTTTATCCTATGTTTTAAGGCCTCACCTCTAAGATTAATTGCCAGAAAACGAATTTGAGTGAATTTGCAAAAGTTTAAATTACCCACATTCTCAGGCCTGAGTATGTTACATGCTATAGGAGTGTTTCTTTTATTCCTGTTCATCAATCCCTTTAACTGTCATTACTCAAAGATAATCCATATAATTCCTGTATTAAAATCACTATCAATAAACACAAAAGTATCAATTTTTACTGTTGCGTCGGCAAGTAAGCTGCCCAATTCGGCAAGCTCATTGCCTGTCTTTTGTCCTTATGAAAACCGGGTGGTGTTTGGACTGGCAAATGTGCGTTGGTGTTTGATGCAAGTTTTTTTAGCATGAAACATCCAAGTATACAAACTCCCACCTCCAAAAATTGCATATAAGCGCACTATGCTGACCGATTATTTGGTTTTAAAAGTCCTTTTTCGTGGTATAAAAGTAGTATTCTTTAGTTGTATATACAAGGGGGTTATGCATTTTTTGTTGTGTTAATTTATACGATAACCTTGTTGCCACATAAAAAGGTCTCAGAATAAAAAATAATTTAAGGAAGTTGGACCGGACAATAATAGGCATGGCAATGAACCCAGTTATTCCTTGCCGTGGATCAAGTAGTATCCTTATTGTGGATCAGCTAGTCTCCTTATCGTGGATCAGATAGTGTACCTGCAAAGGATCAAACAGGGGTTTTATCAAACTGCTTATTTCATCCTTTTTGTTGGGTGTATTAAAGTAAAACGATTTGGTGATGGATGCCTTTGTGCTGAACAATAAAAAAGGGTAGG
>JARGGF010000193.1 GCA_029210905.1 Bacteroidales bacterium
AATACAATAGTTTTGCTGCCTTTTTCCTTTTCAACATATTTGGGTATATTTTTGGAAAATAGGTTTCAAAATCTTCAGCTCGTATTATCAAATTTTCGTCTTCAGCAAAAACACAATCGCCATTACAATTCGTTTTACAAGTCTTAAAAAAGTCTAAAACGTTTGATTTTAATACTTCTGATACCTGCTTGTCATTTAGAATTATGTAAACCTTCTTTTTGCTTTTCCTAATATCATCACAGTAAGGTTTAATTTCGTTGAGAATATTAAAAGCCGTTCCATGCTCCCCTTTGTCGTTTAATCCCTGCCCTGCAAAGAAATCATAAATAAAAATTTCATTGAAAAAGGGACTATGAAGAAAAACAGGGAAGCTCTCTTTGAAATATTCCTTAAATACTTCGAGTTTCGACTGTGTCCCTTTGTCGAATTTTGAGTTATGAAAATCTTTCCTTGCCATAATTAATTTAATTCTCCATTAAATGCCTTTTGCAACACACTCTTTTTCAGTTCTTCCAAATTTAAAAGTTTTTGCTGATAAATAGCTTCTAATCTTTTAGTTTCGGCTCTTATGGCATCTAATTTTTGAGCAACAGATTTTTGCTCTTTTAAATCTGATAGGTCGTAAATTTTAAATGCGCGAATATCTTTCATATTAATATGCTGAACTGTTGCGCCTGTTGAATGAGACAAAAGAATTTCTTGAACTTCCTTTGAAAGTATTAAGTAAGCTAAGTATTTTGATACCAGCCTGTCTTTTTTTGGTCTTAAAAGAACAGTTCTCTGACCAAGACAAACTTCAATATTTTCGGGAATAACAGCTATGTTCCCAGCTGGTGCTTCACGAGCCAAAATCAAATCACCAGACTTTGGAACAGCTCTTCTTGTCCATTGAAGATATGTTTCATAAGAAACACGATTTACGTTTTCCAAAATCAATTCACCTTTCCCAATATTTGGGGTTCGTATTGAAGGATAGCCAGTTTCTTGGGTTGGAGCAGTTTTATGTTCACAATCTACAATTAATTCGCATAGGCTATCTAAAGGCTCAAACCTTTCACCGTGAACTTTATTTTCAAAAGCTGTTTTCAAATAGCTTTCAAAAAGTTCTTTGGCGTTTTTGAGGTTTTGTTCTGCATTGGCTTTTGCCTTGGCTATGGCTGCAAAGCACTCGTCTATAATGGAAACGATGCGGCGTTGTTCGGGGAGAGGCATCCACAAGAAAGGTTCATTCTTGTAGTCCTTGAAATAGATATGCGGAATGGCTGCACCTGCAACATACTTTTTGAAATCAACAGACATCAAAGAGTAATTCAGGTAATCCAAATCAATATTTTCTTTTGGTAAAATGTATTGCAAAGTTCCAATAACAGAAGTGAAAGCATCCATTTTTGTAACCCTACCAACTCCTGAACCATCTTTTACAATTGATAAATACGGTTTGTCTCGATGATAAAAACTTACTTTTTTAATCAACCCGCTTGCACCAAAAATTGGATAATCGCCTTCATCATCGGCTAATTTATTTTGCGATACGTTTGATGATGCACTAACACATACATCACCAATTGTTTTTAATTCCCAACCGTTTGGCAAACTCAATTTTTCTTTCATAACAATCCCAAAATTGAGTTTAATATTTCTGCACTTTCTTCGTCCAATGCTTTCATTTCTTCCAAAATAGCTTGCGGTTGGCGTAGGGCTGTTTCTTCTTTTTTGTTAGGGTTCTTTACGCTTAAATCAAATGTGCTTTGGTCAATATCTTTGATGTTTATCGTCCATGAGTTTTCGCTGTCGGCAAAAGTCTTTTGTAGTTCTACAAAATCTGCCAAATCGCTTACATTGAGAGGGTTGGTTTTGCCCAAATTTCGGTCGAGATTCAGCGAGTAAAACCAAACTTTTTGTGTGGCTTTACCTTTTTCAAAAAATAACACAACGGTTTTTACACCTGCTCCGGTAAACGTTCCGCCGGGTAAATCTAACACCGTGTGCAGATTGCAACTTTCCAATAAAGTTTTACGAATGGCAACCGTTGCATTGTCGGTATTGCTCAAAAAAGTGTTTTTAATTACTACGCCTGCTTTTCCGCCTGCTTTTAAGATTTTAATAAAGTGTTGCAAAAACAAACTGGCGGTTTCGCCAGTTTTTATTGGGAAATTTTGCTGTACTTCTGCTCTTTCTTTTCCACCAAAAGGCGGATTGGCAAGCACTACATCGTAACGGTCTTTTTCCTGTATGTCTGCCAAGTTTTCGGCAAGTGTATTGGTGTGTATGATGTTGGGTGCTTCCACGCCGTGCAAAATCATATTCATAATGCCGATGATATACGCCAGCGATTTTTTCTCTTTACCGTAAAAAGTTTTCTTTTGAAGTGTTTCCCAGTCTTTAGTGCTTAAGCCGCTACCATTACTAGGGACAAGTGGGACACTGGGGACGCTGCCGTTGGCAGCTACTGATTTGGAGTTTTTGAGATAATCGAATGCTTCGCAGAGGAAGCCCGCAGAACCAACAGCACCGTCATAAATTTTGTCGCCAATTTTTGGGGCAACCACTTTAACAATGGTGGTAATAAGCGGTCGGGGTGTGTAATATTCGCCACCGTTTCGCCCTGCATTGCCCATGTTTTTTATTTTGTCTTCGTACAAGTGGCTCATTTCGTGCTTTTCTGCATGGGTACGGAAACGCAATTCGTCAATGCGGTTAATCACTTCACGCAAATTGTAGCCGCTTTGTATGCGGTTTTTCAGTTCGCTGAAAATCTCTCCAATCTTGTATTCAATGGTGTCGGCACTCTCGGCACTTAGTTTAAACTTTTTGAGGTATGGAAACAGTTTGTTGTTTACAAAGTCAGTAAGGTCATCGCCAGTAAGTGCGTTATGGTCAATTTTTAATGCTCCGTTTCCGTTTGTAATTTTTGGAGCAGCCCAATTATTCCATTGATATTCTTTGTCAATAATCGGCGTGCACCCTTCGGCTCCGCTCAGGGCAAGTGTTTTTCCTGTAAGTTCGGCTGCTGTGGCACGGTCACGCTCCAAATCGTCCAAATATTTCAGGAACAGCACCCAAGAAGTTTGCTCTACATAATCTAATTCACTCCCACAACCAGCATCTTTGTGCAGTATGTCGTCAATATTCTTAAAAGTTTGTTCAAACATTATTTAATCCTGTCTTAAAATCATTATCAATAAACGCAAAAGTATCAATTTCTGCGGGAGCGTCGGCAAGAAAACTGCTCTTTTGCAAGCTGAAGCATCGGCTTGTGTGTCGGGGCTTGCGAATGTGCAGTTTTGTGGGTCGGCTGTTCATTATATCGTTTTACTTTTTTTTATCATTTTTCAGCTAATTTTTTACTGTCGCATCGTCTTTGTAAGCTTGTGCACAACATTCATCGCTCCCCAATAATAAATATCCCCGATATCATTATTGTTGATATTTTTCCCTTATTGCCATCAATTCTTTCTATAAAAATAGATTTTCTAACCGTCAAAACCAAAATAATTCCCTTAAAATATACACTGCTAAAAAATAAAGTTGATCGAGGGGGTTATATTTGGGGGTTTTGGGTATTAATAAGGTTTGGTCATTAGGTAATTGGTCATTGGTCATTTGTACATTGGTTATTGGCACTTCGGCTACGCTCAGTGACCAAGTTGGTTTATTGGTATATTGGTGTATTGGTCATTGGTTATTGGTCATTAGAAGTTATTTGTTAAAGATTATATTTTGTTAGTTAAAAGTTGCCAGTGGTATTTGTAAATCAGTACATTAAAATCAAATTCATCTGCGTAAATCTGGGTAAATCTGTGGATAAATTATTTAGTGGTTATTGGTGTATTGGTTATTGGTCATTGGTTATTGGCACTTCGACTACGCTCAGTGTCCAGATTTGGCACTTCGGCTGCGCTCAGTGACCAAATTGGTATATTGGTAATTGGTAATTTGTGTATTGGGAATTGGTGTATGCTTAACAGGAACTACAAGATAAAACAATAAGCGGCCTGAGGGGGCATCCAATCCGCTTTTGCTGGCTTGTTTTTATATTCCGTCTGGCCTCCTTATGTCTTAAGTTCACTTTGCCGCTATATCATTTAAGTTTATAATTTGGATGAAAATTCACTTCCAGTCTTTGACTTGCATTTATTACAAAAATATTATCATTACGTTCTCTTGCAGTATATGCAAGTAGACTTCTACTTATTTTGGATCCGGGATACCTTGAACCATGTCGTATAGCGCATGCCAAACCCAGAGCATTTGGAGCTATAGAATTAACCGGTTTTAATTATTTATAAACCTCTGATAATTGACTGCCAGGCTTAGAATTTATAAGTATAAGTGATTGTAGGAATCATAGGTAAAAGATATCCATAGTTGAATGCATAAGTATAATAGGCACTAATTTGGTTGTGGTGGTTATAAGCATTGTATATGTCAAAGCTTAGATTATGTTCTCCAATCCTGTTTTTGGTTTTGTAATGCAAGCCTATATCAAGTCTGTGGTAATCAGGTAACTTATAATTGTTTCGAGATGGGAAAAAGGCAATTTCCTCGCCAGCAAATGTATTTGTATCAAAAATGCTTACATTGGCATTGTATTTCTCAACAGGTAAAGTGGCCCTATAACCAGAACCATAAACCCACATAACGGAAATGTCCCATTTTGCGTTGATCCGGTAATTAACTGAAATATTAAAATCGTGTTTGCGGTCAAATTTGAATGGAAAAGATAAACCATTATTTAATTCCTGATATTTCCGGGTTGACGAAGAAAGTGTATAATGGATGCTTCCGGTTAATTTCCCTTGTTGCTTTTCCAAAGAAACTTCTATGCCTTTTGCAAGACCATTGCCTTGTGTTGTTTTGTTATACCATGGAGTGATGTCAGCTATCAACGACACTCCGTCCAGAATATCCGTAGTGTTGGATAGCCACTTTTGGTATAATTCTACGGATAGCAGATAGCTATCTTTCCAATCATATGCAAAGCCAGTATTTATTTGGTCTGATTCAATTGGTCTCAGCCCCTTTAAAGCTGGCACCCATAAATCAGTAGGCATACTTACACTAGAGGAACTCAACAAATGCATGTATTGAACCATTCTGGAATATCCGGATTTAAATACCAGGTGAGGTGTTATTGCATAATTGACCGCTATTCTTGGTTCAATATTGTAATAATTAGTACTGTCAGAAATAAAACCTGAAAGTCGGGCTCCAAAATTTAATGTTATCTTGTTTGAAATTTCAAATAAATCTCCGATATAAAGACTGGGTTCATTGGCATGTAATAGCTCATTTGTGAATGATGTGTCTGTATTTACGTTTTGCAGGATATTATTCATTGAATATTTATTTTTACCCGGATTGAAGGTGTGAAAAGTATTCCCAATCCCAAATGTCAATGAGTGTTTGTTTGATATCGCAAAATCAAAATCGGTTTTTATAATAAAATCTGTGATATCGGAATTATAATTTACGTTATAATTGTTCTCTATGTTTGACCCAATTTCTTTATACTGATTTTGTGTAAAGTAATTATAACTGCTATAGGCAAGTGTTGTATTTGAAAAAAAACTTTTTCCGAAGATATGATTCCAACGCAGGGAGCTAATAATATTACCCCACCCCGATGATTCGTCCCATGATTCATTTATGATTTCACTCTGATTCTGACTGGTATTTTCCGTTGTACTTGTTGTAATAGTATGCGCTTCTTTGTTTTGAATTTTATCCTTTCCTTGATAATAGCTAAAATATATTTTGTTTTTTTCAGAAAAGGTGTGGGTAATACGCGCATTCAGGTCGTAAAAATAATAATCGGGGAAGTTTTCATCCAGTATTCCTGTTTTTTTTAGCGGTTTGGCAAATAAATCAAAGTAAGATCTTCTGCCTGAGATGATAAAAGTGGTCTTGTTAGAAAGAAGAGGGCCTTCAATCGTGAATTTTGACGAAACAAATCCGAGTGAGAATTCACCTTTTATTGATTTGGTATTTCCATCGCGCGAACGTATATCTATAACAGACGAAACCCTTCCGCCATATTTAGCAGGGAAACAGCCAGTTAAAAGTTTAATATCTTTTATGGCACTGCTGTTAAAAACACTAAAAAATCCATACAAATGGCTGATGTTGTACAAAGGAACATCATCAAGCATAAAAAGGTTCTCTCCTGCATTTCCTCCACGAACAAAAATTCCGGCTGAACCTTCTATTCCTCCTTTTATCCCTGCCTGGTTTTGAAGTGATTTTATAAGATCTGTTTCTCCCAGTGCAGGTATTTGGGCAAGGCTTGATACCGGTATAGTAATTAGTCCTAATTGGGAATTGGCTCCACGTCTGTATCTCGACGAAATAATTTTTACTTCTTTGATTTCATTAACCTTATAAATCTTTAAATTTATCAAGGTATCATTTATAAGACGAACAGGTATTCTATCTGATTGAAATCCCGTAAAAATGGCTTGAATAACAGCATCTTTACCTACATTTTTTAAGGAATAAAAACCGTAGGCGTTCGTTTGAGCAGTATTTTGGCTTATACTGTCAACTATATACGCTCCAATAATTCGTTCACCAGTATTTGCATCTTCAATATAACCTGCAATAGTGTAGGTTTGCGCATATGTAGATGTAACAATTACCAAAGAGATTATTAAAGTAGATAATTTCAGCATTATTTTTTATTGTTTGACTGTAAATGTTTTGCAAATTTGTACAATGGAATCGCAGGAAACTGCTGCTCCTGCAAAAATACCATATCCCCCGTTGATATTTGAAAATACATGAACAGGTTCGGTAAAGGGATTGCCTACTTTCGAATAATACAGTATTAATGATTGCAGGTATTTATAATATTCTTCAGAAATTGTATAAAGACGGAAATAGGTTGTCTTTTCATAATCAATGAAATTAAAATTCGGATCGTTTAGAAATGATTCGTCATATCTTTCATCTGATACCGATAATTTCAGGTCATAATTTTCGCCATTAATAGTTTTATCAGAAAAAACTATCCCATCTATTCCTTCCATTAAAGGGTTCTCGATAATTTTTTCTTCAACAACTGGATCATTACAATTGAATACAACATATGGATAATCGGGTTCCTCAGGCCAATGTTTTGGCCTTTTTGCACTGATATTCAATAGATAGTAGTTTTTTTTATTTGGCGGATCAGTAAAATTGATATGGCAAATTAATTGGCCACTGGTACGATTATTATTTGTTACCAATGCCCAGGTAGTATCTACGTGTTCAATTTTAACCATTTCCGGTATTTGGGTAATTGACATTGCATCAGGCAAACCGGGCGCTTTAACTACAATTTTGTACTCTTTACCGGGTTGGGGCACAACTTTTTTAGACCAGTAGTTTCCTATTGTATATGCATATTGGAGCGACAGATATGTATAATTGTGATAAAGCGTATCCAGGCAATTATCATCCTGGTAAATATAAACATTTGCATTGTCAAAATCTGCTCTGAAAA